>JAUWLG010000310.1 GCA_030613795.1 Helicobacteraceae bacterium | reverse complement strand
TGCCAGTCCTGCCCCTCTTCCGCGATCTTGTCAAGGCCCTCTTCCATGTTAGCAGTAAAGCTTGCATCAACGATGTCGCTGAAGTGCTTCTCTAACATCTCAGTACCGGTAAATGCCACCTCTGTTGGGGCGATTTGACGTTTTTCGATTTTGATGTAGTTTCGTGCCTGAAGTGTAGAGATCGTTGGTGCGTAGGTCGATGGACGGCCGATGCCTTCTGCCTCCAGCTGCTTAATAAGACTTGCTTCTGAGAAACGTGACGGCGGCTCAGTAAAGTGCTGTGTAGGTTTGATCGTCTCGATCTTAATATCTTGACCTTTTTCAAGTGTTGGCAAGAGTTTATCTTTGTCATCACTGCCGACTATTTTATAAAAACCGTCAAAGATCAGTTTACGCCCGCTTGCTCTGTACTCAGCACTGTCGCTTTTGAAGATGATCGACTGCTGTTCAAAGATAGCGTCATTCATCTGACATGCTAAAAAGCGGTTATAGATAAGGGTATAGAGTTTAAGCTCATCCGCTTTCAAAAATGCAGCAGCTACTTTTGGAGTGAACGAGAGCATAGTAGGGCGAATAGCCTCGTGCGCCTCTTGCGCCCCTTTTGACTTTTTGCTATAAGTTTTTGGTGCCTTTGGAAGGTACTGCTCACCGTATGTGTTTTTAATGGTCTCACGAGCTGCTTCTACTGCTTCGGCTGCCATGTTCAGTGAATCTGTACGCATGTAGGTAATGACCCCCGAGGTACCGTCCGGTGTTTTAACACCTTCATAAAGTGACTGTGCCAACATCATTGTCTTTTTTGGTGACATAGAGAGTTTGCTTGACGCTGTCTGCTGAAGTGTAGATGTCATAAATGGCGGCGGTGTTGAACTTTTACGCTGTTTCGTCTCGATAGAAGCAACAGTAAAGTTCTCACCTTTGATAACGGCTGTCATCTCTTTAGCTTTTTCACCATTTTCTATAGAGAGTTTAGAGAGTTTCTCGCCTTTGAAGTTGATGAGGTTTGCATCAATGTTTGGTGCAAAAAGAGTGTCAATAGTCCAGTATTCTACAGGAATAAAAGCTCTAATCTCACGTTCGCGGTCAATTACGATCTTCAGTGTCGATGACTGAACACGACCTGCTGAAAGTCCTTTTTGGATCTTAGATGCCAATAGCGGTGAAAGTTTGTAACCAACGATACGGTCAAGTAGACGGCGTGTCTGTTGGGCATTGACCTGGTCCATATCGATCTTACGTGGATTGTCCAACGCAGCATTGATGGCTGTCTTGGTGATCTCATGAAAGACAATACGCGGCAGCGATTCGGGATCCTGTTTTGTCACTTTGGCAATCGCGTGACCAACATGCCAACCGATAGCTTCCCCCTCGCGATCCTCATCGGTCGCGATAAAGATCGTGTCAGCCTTCTTTGCCAGCTCTTTGATCTGTTTGACAATGGCTGCATTCTCTTTAGCAACACTGTACTCAGGTGTCAGCTCTTTGGTCTCTTCATCGATCTTAATCCCGAAACGGCTCTTAGGCAGATCGCGGATGTGGCCTTTAGAGGCGATGACTTCGTACTCTTTGCCTAAAAAGTTTTTGATTGTTTTTGCTTTGGCAGGTGACTCGACGATGATCAGTTTCAAATAGTTTCCCTCGCTAGGATACACGCTATGACGGGCTTAAAGCACTATCAAAAACGTATTCCTATATATAGTATAGAAATAAAAAGTCTGAAAGTGTATCAAAAAAAATATTAACGCTTTTAAAAAAGAGACAAAAGGTTTAGCTTTTAAGAAAGATTGAATATTCGAGGTAGCCTTAATTCAAAAGCTACAACCCCTGTAGCCATAGGTCTCTAGGACGTTCTCTAGGGTGTCAATAACAAAAGCTGTATCGTCAAGTGTCATCAAATGGTGACATGGCAGTAGAAGTTGTGCTTTGAATACCTCTTCGGCACCAAAGAGTGAAAGGGTCTCATCTTTGAAAGCTGTTGTTTTATAAACAGGTTTGTTGCCTACTTTGACAGGAACACCGGCTTCAACCAAGGCTTGATAGATATCTTCTTTCGGACAAAACAGTGCAGGGACAAGAGCAATTTGAAAAAGTGGGTTAGCGACTAAGTCTTCAGATCTAGGCAATTCGATCAGGCGGTTGGATGAGAATCTGTCCAGATAGGTGCTTTGAATCTCTTTTATACGTTGTTCTCTTTGGTCAATGTCAGTTAAGCCATCTAGTGCCAGTTGCGCCGTTAAAGGCTCAAGGCTAAGGTCTGCATCTGTGTTAACAACATCATAATTCCAAAATTTCTTCTGTTCATAACCACCTTTGGTTTTATGACGAAGAGAGGCAGCTAAAGATTCGTTGTCCGTAGCTATAAAAGCACCGTTGGCAATTGATGACGGTACTAAAGCGTCAAGTGAGTAGACAATTAGCTCAGCTCCGCTTTTTTCTCTGTTGCTAAAGGCTTGGGTGGCATCTTCTATAAAGGTTAAACCACTCTCCTCAGAAAAGTGAGATGTCTGTTTACAATCAGACAAGATTCCATGGTTATGAGAGAGAACAAGGGCTTTG
>JAUWLG010000137.1 GCA_030613795.1 Helicobacteraceae bacterium | reverse complement strand
AATATTACAACGGAGAGGACAAATGATCCTGATTTGAAGCGCTTGCTTGAACGCCTTCATAAGCGGATCGTTGCTTTTAGATTTGTAGAAGAGTCTATGGTTGAAGCTTGGGACCAACAGGATAAAGAGGATTTTGAAGATGCGTTGATAGGTTACAGCAGTGTTGCCAGAAAGGTGACAAGTGATGTTGTTGAACTGCAAGATTTGAGCGGTATCTATCTTAACGATGCGATTGCAGAAGTTCAAGAAGCCAGTGCAGAAGCAAAAGACCATGTGACTTACTCTATTTTTGGCGGGATCGCTCTGCTGCTTTTTGCTTTTTTCTCTATGCAGCGACTTAATTCTAAATACAAGGTACAGACAGAGCGCGCATTAGAAGCAGAAGAGAAACAGAAAAAACTTCAAGAAAAGTTGGAAAATTACTCATTAGATCTAGAACATGATGTGGCTAAAAAGACAGCAGAGTTGGAACATCGATATTATCATCATCCATTGACACGACTGCCAAACCGTAATCGTCTCATAGAAGATATAAAATCAATGGGCAGTATTCATATTGCACTATTTAATCTTGATAAATTTCAAGAGTTTAATGATTACTTTGGAGAAGAGTTAGGCAATATTGCTATTAAAGAGATGGCAAGATTTTTAATAGAGAGTACTCCGGAGTCTTGTAGTTTGTATCATGTTAATGGTGACGAATTTGCACTTGTCAGCAGTAAAGTCAGGATAAAAGAGGAGTTTGTTGAGGGTATAAGAGAGCTACAAAAAAGTCTTAACTCTAAACAGTTTAAATATGGTGAAGAGGTCTATATCTTAATGGCCAGTGTGGGTATCGCTTCAAGCAGTGTTAACCAACTTGCCTGTGCCGACATCGCACTGAAAGAGGCCAAGAAACACCATACAGGCCTCTCTATTTATAAGTCATCAATGGAGATGGAAAAGGTATATGAAGATAACTTACTCTGCTCTAAAAAGCTAATCCATGCCATGAAGACTGACAATATTGTCCCTTATTATCAAGCGATTGTTTCACTTAAAGATGCATCTGTACCGATACGTCATGAAGGGCTTGCTCGAATGATAGAAGAAGATGGAACAGTAACACCGCCTTATCAATTTCTAAATATTGCTAAGCGTCTGCGTCTTTACCCGGAAGTCACAAGGACAATGTTTTATAAGATACTCCAGACGATTGAAACTAAGAAAGTTGCTATTTCAATCAACTTATCTGTTGAAGATATGAATAACAGTGAGATTGTTAAAATGATCATTAATGCACTTAGTTCATTTGAATATAACCATTTTGTGACGTTTGAAATTCTTGAAACTGAGGCATTGGAAAGTTATGGGGATGTGCAACTCTTTATTGACTCTGTACGCGCATATGGTGCAAAGGTTGCTATAGATGATTTTGGTTCGGGTTACTCCAACTTTTCACATATATTAAATATGCATGTGGATTATATCAAAATTGACTCCTCTCTGATCTCTAACGTAGATACGGATAGAAACTCTAGGTTGATGGTTGAGACTATTGTTAAACTTGCTCAGCAGTTAGGTATTGAGACTGTGGCTGAATTTGTAAGCACTGAAGAGATCTATGATACGGTTAAAGAGCTGGGAGTGGACTGGGCCCAAGGATATTGGCTTGGTAAACCAGTCCCGCTCGAAGAGATGTTAAAGAATACTGCCTGATGCAACAGAAGACAAGCTGGCGAGATAAACTCTCTGATGAATTTAAAAAAGAGTATTATAAAAAACTGATCTTGTTCCTACGTGATGAAGAACAGTCAGACACTGTTTTTCCTCCTAAAAAAGAGCGTTTTAATGCGTACAATACCACCCCCTTTGAAAATGTTAAAGTAGTTATATTGGGTCAAGACCCTTATCATGGAACGGGTCAAGCACATGGTCTCTCTTTTTCTGTAAAAGCGGCTCAAGCGCTGCCGCCTTCACTCAAAAATATCTATAAAGAGTTAGTAGATGATATTGGCTGTGACATGCCGCAAGAAGGAGACTTGACCTCTTGGGCTAAGCAGGGGGTTTTTTTACTCAATGCCGTATTAAGTGTACAAGCCTCGTCAGCCGGTTCGCATCAGCAGAAAGGGTGGGAACCTTTTACAGATGCAACGATAAAACTGTTAAGTGATGAGAGAGAACATCTGGTCTTTATATTATGGGGCAAACCGGCGCAGAGTAAAGAGAAGTTGATCGACACCAGTAAGCACCTTGTCTTAAAAGCGCCACACCCGTCACCACTCTCTTCTTACAGAGGTTTTTTCGGTTCAAAGCCTTTTTCGAAGAGTAATGCATACCTGGAAGAACATGGTATCACGCCTATTGATTGGTGCCTTTAACCCGGGTTTAATAGCTAAATGTGGCGTAGATAGGCAAGTGGTCTGAGTAACCTTTACCCGTGTGATGTTTTGGGTATTTACGACTGCGTTGCCATCGATAGATCTTCTTTTTTTTGAATAGATAAGGTGCATCAAATTTTTTGAAACTTCTCTCCTTATATTCAAGTCCTTTACCATTAACAAGTCTTGGAGAGATGATAATACTGTCTAGCCCTTCACCTCGACCACGGTACTTATGGCTCCAGCGATTCTCTTGAGGCAGTTCATACCAGAGGTTATAAGCACAATGCTGACAACCTTTTAGATCTTGTAATGTAACTGCTTCATTGTGATCAACTGTCTTAAGGATATGATTGATACCGGTAATGCCATCGGTGTCATTGAATTTTCGTTTTCTGACAAAGGTCTCATTCTCTCTATAGTCAGAGTTAAAATCACCCAGTAAGATGTAGTTGACATCACCAAGTGCAGTAAGACGCTGTTTTAATATCTTAGCAGAGACGATGCGCCTACTCTCTGGGCCTGACTTTGCTTTCCAGTGATTGACAAAGAGATAGAGTTTTTCATTGCCAAGCTGTACCTTTGCTTCTAAGATATTACGGTATTTGTAAGAGGCCGTTACACGCAGCTCCTGTGTACGTAGAGGGTACTTTGAAAGCAGTGCTACTTTAACACTGGTATCTTTGGCTGAGGCTATTGCGTAGTGGGGAAGATAAAGTCCGTCTCTTTGGATCTGTGCTTTAAGATCTTTCAGTGCCTGCAAGGATTCGATCTCTTGCAGGGCAATGATGTCAGGGTCCATGTCAACAATGACCTTGGCGATGTTTTTGAGCTTTATGCGATAGGTGTCGCTGTTCCATCGCCAAGAGGTGTTGGGGACATACTCTTCATACTCATGACCGCTGTATTTAAGATCGAAGAGATTTTCGACATTGTAGGTCGCTATTTTCACTTCAGCTCCTGAAAGTAGGGTGGCCAGCAATAGAAAAAGAGGGAGAAGCTTTTTCACCCAAGCCCATTTAGACGTAACAGGCTTTGTGTTTGAGGTTCACGTCCAAGCAGCTCTTTAAAAAGAGCCTGCATACTTTGTGAGCCTCCCTTAGCCAAGATGATGTTGAGATAGTCATGACCCAGTTTGGTATCAAAGATCCCCTGATCGACAATAGCAAAAAAGGCGTCGGCACTCAAGACCTCTGCCCACTTGTATGAGTAGTACCCCGCTGCATAACCGCCGGCGAAAATGTGCGCAAAACCATTTTGAAACTTGTTGTAACTTGGCGGTTTGATCAGTGATGTTTTTTCACGAGTGCGGTCAAGCAGGTTCTGAACTTCGTCCGCTTGGTAGAGACTCAGATGCAGTTTAAAGTCAAAAATAGAGAACTCCAACTGGCGTAACATTCCCATGGCAGACTGGAAGTTTTTCGCGCGAACTAACTTCTCTATCATCAGGTCACTCAAGATCTCATTACTCTCATGGTGTTTTGCAAAAAGTCTAAGCACCTCCGGCTCATATGCAAAGTTCTCTAAAAACTGTGACGGAAATTCAACAGCATCCCACTCGACACCATTGACACCGCTCACGCCATTCTCATCAACAGTGGAGAGCATATGGTGCAGGGCATGTCCCATCTCATGAAAGAGGGTGACAATATCATCGTGGCGTAGAAGAGACGGATTTTCTTCTGTAGATGCGGGAAAATTACAGACGATAAAGGCAGAAGCAAGCTGTTCGTGGCCGTTTTCATCTCTACAGTGGCTCTGCCAGTTGTGCATCCACGCACCGCCGCGTTTGCTTTCACGCGCTTCAAGATCGAGATAGATACGGGCACGCAGCTTCTCATCAACATATAGATCGTAAGCACTCGCTTTTTCATCCCATAACTTCTCATCCACCTCTCTAAAACTTACCCCAAAGAGTCGGTGTAAAAAGACAAACATCCCCTCAACAACAGAGTTCTGCTCAAAGTAGGGACGATAAGCCTCTTCGTCGATGTCATATTTCTCTTTTTTGAGTATCTCACCATAGTAGCCGGTGTCAAAACTTTCAAGTGGCGTGTCGCTCATCTTTTTAAGTACTTCTAACTCATTTTGGCCTTGCTCATGTGCGTTTGTCGCGAGCTCTTCTAAGAAGTTGATGATACTCTGTGTTGTCGGCGCCATTTTGGTGGCGATAGAGTACTCTGCATAGCTTTTAAAACCAAGCAGTTGTGCCATCTCCATCTTAAGAGCAAGAAGCTCATCAATGATAGCGGCATTCTGCGGTGCACGTGTGGTGTAAGCACGGTAGAGTTCTTCACGGTAGCCTTTGTTTGGCCCATAGGTCATATAAGCGATATATGACGGCATCTGCAACGTAAAACGATAAAAGGTCTTGCCCTCTTTCTCTGTCTTAGCCGTTTCGATGTCACTTTGAGGAAGACCTTCGACATCTTTTTTATCTTCGATCAGCAGTTTATAGGCATTGGTGGCATCCAGCAGGTTTTGAGAAAAGTCATTGGTGAGTTCACTTTTCCGGAGGT
>JAUWLG010000268.1 GCA_030613795.1 Helicobacteraceae bacterium | reverse complement strand
TGGCCATGGTTTGGTGCGCATCCGACTGACAGCACAAAGCCTCAGCATGGTTTTGCACGCGATAAAGCATGGACATTAAAGAGCACAACGGTTTTAGACTCTAAAGAGACTGAGGTAGTAATTACGCTCAAAGATGACACCCATTCACACACACTCTTCCCCTACTCCTTTGAACTGGAACTGACCTTCAATATAGGAAAGACTTTGACCATTGGGCTTAAGACCACCAACACAGATGAAAACAGCTTTACGATCACTCAGGCCTTACATACTTACTTTGCCATCAGTGATATTGAGACTGTTGAGATAAATGGTGTGGAAAAAACACCGTTCATCGACTATACCGATAATAAAAAGCAGAAGAGTGAAGATGCTGCTTTAAAGATCCACCAAGAGGTAAACCGTGTGTATATTCCAACTGATTCAACATGCATTATCGTAGATAAAGAATTAAAAAGAGAGATCATAATTGAGAAAGAAGGCAGTAATTCAACAACGATCTGGAACCCATGGAAAGAGAGCGGCATTCATGATCTGCCTGATGAGAAGTATAGAGAGTTTGTCTGTATTGAGACGACAAATGCACTTGAAGATGCTGTAACACTCCACTCAAAAGAGAGTCATCACATCATACAAGTCGTTTCAGTAGCTAGGTTGTTTTAGTATTTCTTATTGGTGTTTACTAGAAGGTCATTTTCACTAAGGTCGTCCATAAGACTTTTAAGGTTTTTCAGCGCAAAGAGTTTAACACCCTCGCCTTTCTCTTTTTTAAGCTCATTTGAAAAGCCGTTTTTAGAGAAGACCACAAAGATGTCTGGGTCAAGTTCAGCCTTAGCGCACTGCTCTTTTAGCTTTGTCAGTTCACTTTTTTTAGCTTTAGACTTTGAATACTTGCAAATACCGGCAACGATCTTTCCTGACTTCGTCTTTGCCAAGATGTCGATCTCATTGTTTTTGTCCCAGTATGAACCTATCTTCTCTATAGGGTCCTCTTTGAAACTCTTTTTAAGCAGCTCCATCACCAGTTTGTCATAGACAGTGTCCGAGAAGTCCTGTTTCATGTTTTCTAGACGTTTTTTAACCTCACTGTAGTCACCATCTCTGATGCCTTTGTAATATGGCGAAATAGATGAAAACCAGAAACGCAGGAAAGGAAGGGTAAAGAGAAGTCTGTCAGATACTTCTTCTCTTTCATTGACAGGTTGTGCCTGAGACTTGTCACGAATAAGCAAGTCATTTTTGACAAGAAAGTCTATAGACTCTTCCCCATCTTGACGAGAGACATTGGCACGCTTAAAGGCAGAGTGCTCACGTCTGTCACCTATGGCAAGGCCGCTCAGCAGTGCATGATGTGTTTTGTCACTCTGAGTGATCTTTGCGATGTCTCCATGAATATAGCGGTAGTTCTTTAGGACTTTCTCTTCAATGAGCTCATCCAAAGGCTTAGACATATCAACCTTCCACCCCATGCCGCCAAAAACAGCAAAGTATTCAACTGCAGTCTCAAAGTCAGCAGCATTGTTTTGAAAACAGAAAGAGCGAAATTGTTCGAGAAGTGTTGGGTGTTTTGCCATAAGAGTAAGACCTTGGTTGATTTTCGTAATTATAACCTAGAAGCCACAATAAGTTCACGATGAACTGTTACATTGTGACATGCTAATTAAAAGACACCTTTAAAAGCTCAAGGTGTCATAAAGGAGTTCAGCATGAAAAAGTTACTTCTCGCAGCCCTACTTCTAGGTATGTCAGCCATGGCGCACAGCAGCCATAACTACAATCACAACGCTCAAGATCGTTACAATGACGTTCGTCCATCACATCATATGCATCAAAAGCGAAAACAGCATTTTGTGAAGGTGGTACGCAGTAAACCGATCTATAAAGAAGTCATCACTTATCGTGAGTGCCGTCCTCACCATAAAAAGTATCGCAGAGATGGACATCAGGGTGCTATCATCGGCGGTGTTGTCGGCGGTATGATCGGTAATCGTGTCGCTTCAAAGCACAGAGTCCAGCATACTATCGGCGGTGCCGTTACCGGTGCTATCATCGGTGCTACTCTTAACAAACACCGCCAGCGACCAGTCAAGTATTGTGAACATGTAGAACAGCGTTTAGTCGGTTACAAAAACATTGCCTATTGGCACGGTAAAAAGATAGTGCGTATTAGTGACAGACCTCTGCGAAAGATCCGTATCGATCGTAAACATCACGGTCGTGGTTATGCAAAACGGTATTAACACTTGCCGTGTTCCTTTATTTTGATACTATTTCAAAATGAATAGTCAAGAGATAATAAATAATTTCTTTGTAGCAGCCTATGAAGCAGGTGCAGAGAACACCCCCGTACCGACATGGGCAAGTCAAAAAGAGAACCCTTTGGTCTTGGGTACACTCTACAACAAGACAGTACAAAGAGTCGAAGTGGCGACTGTACCGGGAGCCTTCCAACTACTGAATGTCTTGACAAAAAGTGAGTGTGACAGTTTCATCAAAACGACAGAAGCACTGGGTTATACCCAAGATGCATCTGTCTCTCTTCCTCGAAACGTACGCCACAATGAAAATCTTGTCTGGGTAGTGGATGACACAACACACGACCTTATCTGGAATCGATGCAAAGGGTTTATGCAGGACCATAAAAACATCTTTAACGGTAAAAAGCCGTTAGGACTGAACAAGCGATTTCGTTTTTAAAAGTATGCTCAAGGTGACTTTTTTAAACCGCACACAGACGGTGCATGGCCAGGCAGCCGCGTTGTCGATAAAAAGCTCATCACAAATGCCTACCCTGCCAGGTACAGGCATATGACCTTTTTAATACTGCTGAGGGAAGAGTTTACGGGAGGAGCTACTGCGTTTTATGTAGACAAAAACGATCCTCAAAAGCCTGCCAAACGAACAGAAGATGTCAAGATCGTAGAAGTAACTACACCTGTGGGTGGTGTAC
>JAUWLG010000255.1 GCA_030613795.1 Helicobacteraceae bacterium | reverse complement strand
GGTAACAAGGATGATACCGTGAGAGCTGCGCAGCAGGGTTCTAATGTCATGAATGGTCTCGTCAGGAAAGCCCAGTTGATCGATAAGCGGAATCGAACCACTCTGCATCAACAGACGCATAACGACGCGTTCACCATAGAAAGTTGGTAAAATAGAGACACGGATATCAAGGGTCTCACCGGCGATCTTGATCTGTGTACGCCCATCTTGCGGTATGCGGTTTTCTGAGATGTCAAGGTTTGAGATGACCTTGATACGGCTGATAATAAGCGCGATGACCTTCTTTTCGAGATCAACATTTTTGGTCAAGATACCATCAATACGAAAACGGACTTCTCCCCGTTTTTCATGTACCTCGATATGGATATCGGAGGCTTTGCGTTTAACAGCCTGGTAAAAGAGGGCATTGACAAACTTGATGATCGGTGCAGACTCTTCTGAAGTGAGGATGTCTGAAGAGGTACGCAAAAATTCAGTCAGTGAGAGCTCTTCATCTTCACCTTCGGCACTTTCGCCCTTCTCTTGCATCGTCTCGATCTGTTTGTCGGTTCGAAGCTCCAAATAACGGTTATAGAGGCGTTCAAAAGACTCTTCATCAAGAATGACAAGGGGGTACTTTTCTGAAAGTTTGTTGTAGAAGTTACTCGCCTCGACGATATACTCTTCAGATGTAGTAGCTACCGTTTCATCATTGATAAGCGTCAGTAAAAGATAGTTTTTAACAAAGAGCTCTGTCTCTATCTCTTCGACTTCGATCGCCTCAAGAGTAAGGGCATGGTGAAGTTGAGCGGAGAGCATTAATTCTTTTCCTTTATAGGTGCAAACTGGTCGAGCATAAAATGTTGTGTTTTGATCATAATGTCCCTTTAAGGTTTAATAAGAAAAGCGCCTGACTCGACACTTTTTTTGATAACAGGAAGTGCTTCATGTGCAGCTGACTGGGTCTTAAACGGTCCAACAAGAACTTTGTTCAAGGTCTTACCGCTGCTTGTTACCTTATGGAATGTATAGGTGTAACCGCGATTAGTGATCTTGTCTAAAAATGTTTTAGAAGGCGCATGCTTTGCAAATGAACCTACCTGGATGTAGTATTGCCCAGATGCTGCAGTTTTTGGTGTCTGTGTCTCTACAACAGGCTTGCTTTTTGCGTCATATTCGCCTGATGGACGAATCGGTTCAGATTTAAGTACCCGCTTCTCTTTCGTTTTGGTTGGCGTACTGGTACTTTTTTGTTGAGTAGTTGTTGTATAGTCCGGCTCTGTAAGGACCTCCGGATCTTCAAAAACTGTATCATGGGCAGTCTCATCTTTTCCATCGGGTACGGCTACCGTGGACTCGTTGGCTGTCACTTCCTCGACATCCTCTTCAACGATAAGCTCACTAGTTTGTTCAATAGACTTTGTAATGACAGGTACGTTCTCTTCAGTCACTTCGGCGTCCATTTTTGCCCTTTTTTCTATCGTCTCAAAAACTTTTTTATTATATTCTGTCTGAAGTCGACTCAGCTCGCCAAGCTCTTTTTGAAGCTGCGACAGCTTTTCACTTTTATCAATGATGTAAGGTGTTAAAATAACGATGAGATTATCTTGACTCTCTTGGGTATCAGTATGTGTGAAGAACCAGCCAAGCACAGGGATATAACCTAAGATCGGCACTTTGGTCTCAATTTCTTTAGTCGAGTTCTTGACTAGCCCACCGATGATTATACTTTCTCCGTGACGTAAGATGGCCTGCGTTATAACATTTTGTTTGGTAGTGACCGGCTGGCCAAGTGCATCGACTGTAAGCACATTCTCTAGTTGAGCTTCAGCATCGAGTGTTACTTTATCCTTTGAAGAGACTCGAGGTTTTATTTTAAGTGTCAGACCGACATCTTCACGTTTAAAACTGGTCGTTGTTCCAAGAGTACCGGCTGTATTGCTTCCTGTTGCGAATGAAAGGGTCTTACCAACATAGATTGACGATTCTTGATTGTTGACACAGAGGATCGATGGACTTGAAACGGTCCTGGAGGCACCCTTTGTCTGTAAAAAGTCAAGCGCTGCACCAATTGCCATGCCGCCATTGATAGCGTCACTGCCAACAATCGTCAGTGCATTTGAGATCAAGTCAGGTGTACCTCCAAAGTTCCCGCTGAAGGCAAGAAGTCCTGATGCGGTTGAGGTGATACCGGCAAGAGAGTATTTGATCCCGATCTGTTCAGCATCATCTTTGGTGATCTCAACGATTCGGGCCTGGACATAGACCTGGTATTTCTCTTTATCAAGAGTATCGATGATCTTTTTGAGACCTTTTAAGACGGAAGGGTTACCCACAAGGATAATGGCATTGATCTCTTCATTTGCTGAGACATTGGGTTTCATACTTGGGTCGGCAAAGGTCTGCTTGGTGATGATCTCAGTGAGTGTTGCCAAGACATTTTTAGCGTCAGAGTTTTTAAGCGAAATGATCTGAACGACTTCGTTGAGGTTTTGTTCGTTGTCTAGTGTAACAATAACTTTTGCAAGTTCTTCGACCTGTGCTTTGTTTCCGATAAGCACTAGACCGTTTACATCGTTGTTCACCAGGACTTTAACACTCTGTGTTGCCACCTTTTCATTAAAGATCGATTTGGCAATGTCCGTGACTTGTGTGTGGAGTCTTTTGAGCTCAGCATGTTTTATTGGAATGATCTTGATGATTTTTTTGTGTTTAGTGTCAATATCTCTGATAATACGTTTGATGGTCTGTATATTGGCAGGGTAGTCAGTAAGCAAAAGGGTGTTGGACTCTTTCATTGTCATCAACTTTGCTGTTTTAGAGATGAGGTAACGTACCTTGGCCGCAACGATGTCGACATTCTCACCCTTGACCTTGATCGCCTGTGTGACCATGGTGTGACCGCGTGCTATGTAGCCTGAACGTATAACCGGTACATTGTGTTTTGCTGCTTCTGTTGAACGGACGACCTCATAGATAGAACCGTTTTTGATAAGCGTAAACCCTTTGGATTCCAACACTGATACCAGAATGCCCAGCAGTTCATCCTCATAGATCGGTGCTGATGTTACAAGGTCAACGGTGCCGCTGATCTTGTGGGTGACAAGGATGTTTGTGTTACTGAGT
>JAUWLG010000063.1 GCA_030613795.1 Helicobacteraceae bacterium | reverse complement strand
AGTGAGGTCGTTGATTCTCATGGTGCAGCAACACTTCTTGGTTATGGTGCAAGCGCTGTTTTCCCAAGCCTTCTTTTTGCATCAGCTGTTAACCGTGTCAACCAGTCTGTAAACCTGGATATCAGCTGTTCAGAAGCACTTAAAAACGTGCACTCATCACTTAATGCGGGTCTACTGAAGATCATGTCTAAGATGGGTATTGCGACGATCGCTTCGTATCGTAACTCGAGTCTGTTTGATGTTATGGGCCTAAGCCGTGAGATCGTTGCGGACTGTTTCAGTGATTCACATGCCTTGATCCCTGGTATCGGTTATGATGATATCGATGCACGTCTTCAAGATGCACATACTAAAGCCTTTGAGGATCGTGGTTTCAGTACGATCTTCCCCCTTGACATCGGTGGTTTCTACAAGTTCTATAACGGTCAAGAGTATCATGACTTTGGTCCTGACACTATTCATGCGATCCATGCGATCAGTAAGTCTGGTGATGAAAAAGATTACATCAAACTTCGTGAGATCATCAACAAGCGTGGTCTGAAGTTCGTTCGTGACTTCTTAGAGTTCAAATCAGATCGTAAAGCGATTGCTATCTCTGAAGTCGAGCCTAAAGAGACGATCTTTAAGCGTTTCGCATCAGCTGCAATGAGTCTTGGTTCTATCTCCCCAGAGGCACACGAAGCGATCGCGGTTGCTATGAACACCATTGGCGGTAAGTCTAACTCGGGTGAGGGTGGTGAGGACGTTGCACGTTTTAACACCAACAAACTTTCTAAGATCAAGCAGGTCGCATCAGGACGTTTCGGTGTGACACCGGCGTACTTGCGTTCAGCAGAAGAGATCCAGATCAAAGTAGCCCAAGGGGCTAAACCGGGTGAGGGTGGACAGCTTCCGGGTCACAAGGTCACAGGTCTTATCGCACGTCTGCGCCATACGGTTCCGGGTGTGACACTGATCTCGCCTCCGCCGCACCACGATATCTACTCGATCGAAGATCTTGCACAGCTTATCTTTGATCTTAAACAGGTCAATCCTAAAGCAACGATCGCCGTTAAACTTGTTTCGACTGCAGGTGTTGGTACGATTGCCACGGGTGTTGCAAAAGCATACGCTGACAAGATCATCATCTCTGGTGGTGACGGTGGTACAGGTGCTGCACCTCTGACATCGATCAAATTTGCAGGTAACCCTTGGGAACTTGGTCTGACAGAAGCGCATAATGCACTTAAAGCAAACAACCTTCGTGGTCTGGTTGAACTTCAGACAGATGGTGGTCTCAAATCTGGTCTGGATGTTGTTAAAGCAGCGCTTCTAGGTGCTGAATCTTACGCATTTGGTACAGGTGTTCTTAGTATTGTCGGTTGTAAGATGCTTCGTATCTGTCACCTAAACAAATGTTCTGTTGGTATTGCAACGCAAAACGAGAGACTTCGTAAAGAGCACTTTACCGGTAATGTCGAACAGATCATCAACTACTTTACATTCTTGGCAGAAGATGTTCGTTCTATCATGGCTGAACTTGGGTTCAAGACGATGGAAGAGATGATCGGACGCTCTGATGTGCTTAAAGTCGTTGATGATGCCTTTGCTCAGAAGTTCGACTTCTCTGCAGTGCTTCACCAAGAAGAGGGTGTGAACACGTGTCAAACACCATTTAACGAGCCATTCGATGACAATGCCTTTGAGATCGATGTTCTAGAAGAGGCGAAAGAGGCGATCAAACATCCAGACCAACCGGTTCGTATTGAAAGAGAGATCCGAAATATTCACCGTAGCTTCGGTGCACGTGTCTCAGGTGAGATCGCACATTATTATGGTGACAAAGGTCTTAAAGAAGATACGATCAGTATCAATCTTACGGGCGTTGCCGGTCAAGCTCTTGGAGCATTCTTGATAGAGGGTGTCTCTATCCATCTTGATGGTGTAGCAAATGACTACATCGGTAAAGGTATGAGCGGCGGTAAGATCATTATTAACCCTAAACACCAAGGTGAAGAGTATTCAGCAGGCGGTAACACCTGTCTCTACGGTGCAACAGGTGGAAAACTCTTTATCTCCGGTTCTGTAGGTGAGCGTTTTGCTGTCCGTAACTCTGGTACATTGGCTATTGTCGAAGGTACAGGTGACAATGCGTGTGAGTATATGACAGGCGGTATTGTTGCAATTCTTGGTAAGACAGGTGGTAACTTCGGTGCAGGTATGACAGGTGGTATCGCTTTTGTCTATGATGCAGAGCATGACTTTATCGAAAATATAAACCGTGAACTTGTTGAAGCGATCCGTATTGATACAGATGATGGTGATGAGGCAAGACACTACCTGAAACGTCTTCTCAAAGAGTATGTCACTGCAACAAACAGTCCTAAAGCACAAGAGATCTTAGACGCATTCCGTGTTGAGATCCGTAATTTCTGGTTAGTACAACCGAAAAACCTTAAAAAATTACCGTTAAATCAAGAGAAAGGGGATTAAGATGAGAAATTTCCTAACCATAAGCCGTATTGACCCGACAAAGCGTTTAGTCGTTGAACGTACTAAGGACTTTGGAGAGATCTATGATGTCTTTCAAAAAGAGGACGCTTCTTCACAGAGTGACCGCTGTATTCAGTGTGGTGATCCGTTTTGTCTGAACAAATGTCCACTTCATAACTACATCCCGCAGTGGTTGAAGTCTGTTGCTGAAAAAGATCTTGAATTCGCATTCAACCTCTCTAATGAGCCTTCACCATTCCCGGAAGTCATGGGACGTGTATGTCCTCATGACCGTCTTTGTGAAGGTGACTGTACACTAAACGATGGCCATGGTGCTATCACTATCGGTTCTATCGAAACATTCATCAATGAAGAGGGTTTTAAAGCAGGTCTTACACCTAAGTTCCCTGGTATTACAACAGATAAAAAAGTGGCTATCATCGGTTCAGGTCCGGCCGGTCTATCAGCAGCTACATACCTTTTACGTGCTGGTATTGCCGTGACTGTGTATGAGAGAGATGACCGTGCAGGTGGTCTTTTGACATACGGTATTCCAAACTTTAAATTAGACAAAAAAGTGATCGAGCGTCGTGTTAAGATCTTGAAAGATGCCGGTATGGAGCTTGTCGTTAACTGTGAAGTTGGAAAAGATATCACGTTTGATGAGATGGCTGATACACATGACGCTATCTTTATAGGTGTGGGCGCGACAAAAGCTAAGGGTGCAAGACTCTCTGGCGAGCAAGCAGACAATGTCTATATGTCAATGCAGTACCTTACAGCAATCCAACGTAAAAACTTTGGCTTGAGCTACGATAAAGCTTTTGACTTTAAAGATCAAGACGTTGTAGTTATTGGTGGTGGTGATACGGCGATGGACTGTGTACGTACGGCTAAACGAGAGGGTGCTAAGTCAGTAACTTGCCTTTATCGTCGTGATGCTCAAAATATGCCAGGTTCTCGTAAAGAGTACAAAAATGCAATGGAAGAAGGTGTTGACTTTACTTTCTATGCATCACCTAAAGAGATCGTTCTTGACGAAAATGGCAAAGCTGTCAGTGTTAAGATGATCAAAACAGTACTTGGCGCTAAAGATGAGAGCGGTCGTCAACGTATGGAAGAGGTTAACGGCAGTGAGTTCAAAGTTAAAGCTGATGTTGTCATCATGGCACTAGGTTTTGATCCTGAAGTACCTTCGTTCTTGGCTGAAAACGGTATTGAGACCAATGAATGGGGCGGTGTTGTGATCAATGATGATTATGAGACAACGACTCCTGGTATCTACGCCGGTGGTGACTGTTACCGTGGTGCAGACCTGGTTGTAACAGCAGCGCTTGACGGTCGTGAAGCAGCACGCAAAATGATCAAGTCCCTTCTTAAATAGGGATGCAAAAATTTATTGAGGCCTGCTTTGATGCGATGAAAGAGATTGAATCTCTTATCCGCTCAACACAACACAGTTACGGCTGTGAACCTCAGACAAAAGGTGCCGGCGGCGATATCAGCATCGGTTATGATCTTCTTGCTGAAGATTGCTTTGTAAAGCACCTTAGTCCCTTTGGTCAGATCCTCTCAGAAGAGAGCGGATACATTGGCGAAGGTGACGACCTTATCATCATCGACCCTATCGATGGCAGTGATAACCTAAAATCAAATTTCCCCTATTATGGCGCGTCTGTTGCACTGAAACGAGATGACAAGACGATTGCAGGAATGGTCTGTAATTTTGCCAATGGGGACTGTTTTATACGCGCAAACGGTGAACACTACCGTCGCTCTCTTTTTAGAGAGGATGAGCGTGAAGAGGTAGGTGTTAACCTCCATACCAAAGTGGGTCTTTTTGAAAAAGCCGGGCTTCATCCAGGTGCAGCACGCGCGCTTATAGATATTGGTCTCAAATTCCGTGCACCGGGGGCTATAGCACTTTCACTATCGTATGCTCACGCTTCTAAATATGTAGTTTTTTTAGGCAAAATGCGCCCTTATGATATTGAAGCGGGACTCTATTTGTGTGAAGATCTGTACACCTATGTAGGCGAAGATATCTTAATCGTATCGCATAATAAGGATGTCTTCGCTAAAATACTAACAATATTTAATTTAACGGACAAGTCTACTTGACGGGTAGCGTTTGTACTATTTTTTAAGGCTAGCGAATGAATCTTTTTGACCTTTTTAGCAGTTCCAACTCATCGAAACAACAAGCATCTAAAAGCGAAGCCCCGGCACACTGGGTAAAATGTCCATCGTGTCAATCATTGATGTACTATAAAGAGGTTGAAAACCAAAATCATGTCTGTCCAAAGTGTGGTTACCACCTTCGTCTAGGCGTTGATGCTCGTATTAACCTTTTAGCGGATGAAAACACCTTTGAAGAGTTTGATGCTAACCTAAAACCGGTTGACCCACTTAAATTCGTTGATAAAAAATCGTATGTTAAACGTGTTGAAGAGGGTATCAAAAAGACAGGCCGCCACTCTTCTGTTGTAAGTGGCGAGTGTGAGATCAACGGTATTGGGACACAGGTCGTTGTTTTCGACTTTGGTTTTATGGGCGGTTCTCTCGGTTCAGTTGAAGGCGAGAAGATCGTTCGTGCCATCAACCGTGCTATAGAAAAACGTCAAGGTCTTATCATCGTCTCGGCTTCTGGCGGTGCACGTATGCAAGAGTCAACCTTCTCTCTGCTTCAGATGTCTAAGACATCTGCTGCTCTTGGAAAACTTGCAGAAGCGAAGCTTCCGTATATCTCTTTATTGACTGATCCGACAATGGGTGGTGTTAGTGCATCATTCGCAACGCTTGGTGACATCATCATCGCTGAGCCGGGCGCATTGATCGGTTTTGCCGGTCAACGTGTTATCAAACAGACTATCGGTTCAGACCTTCCTGACGGTTTCCAAAGAGCTGAGTTCTTGTTAGAGAAGGGTTCTATCGATATGGTTGTAAACCGTAATGAGATGAAAGACACTCTTACTAATCTACTAAAGATGATGTTAGGCAAATAAGCCTTCCATTCACACTGACTTAATACCATGCAACTTTACGCACTCTGCGACCAGACAACGCTCGATAAAAAAAACATCTCATTAGAAACATTTGTTGACCTCTGCACCAGACACAATGCCTCGATCATCCAATACCGCAACAAAAGCCAAGACTTTGACTTTATCACTGGGCAGCTTGTCAAACTGCGTCAACTCTGGTCAAAGACCTTGATCATTAATGATGCCTTTTTGCTGCACCCCTTTTGTGATGGGGTGCACTTAGGGCAAGATGACCTTTTAAAGGTTGACAGAAATCCATATTTCGCGGTTGATAAGATCCGTAATATTATCGGTTCTAAGAAGATGATCGGTCTTTCGACCCACAACAAAGATGAGATCGAAATGGCAAACTTGCTCGATCTTGACTACATCGGTTTAGGTGCCTATAGAGCCACAAACACTAAAGAAGATGCTGCACCCCTGCAAGATCAGTTAGATGACCTTGCAGCACTCTCTAAGCATCCTGTAGCAGCTATAGGCGGTGTCCGTTTTGATGACACCTTTGAAAATGTCTCTTATCGTGTTATCAGCAGCGCACTATATGAGGAATAAAAATTGAAAGTTGATATCGTATCCATAGCAAAAAAAGAGCGTTCGTTATATGATCCGCTTAATAAAGAGTTGATAAAGATGTCATCACGCTTCGCAAAAATTAACGATATTGAACTTTTTAATAAAGATGTTACAAAAGCACACACTATCTCGGCAGAGGCCGCACAGAGCGCCTATACAAAAGTTTTAGAACCGTATTTAGACGGTGCATTTACCATAGCATTGCACCCTGATGGAAAAATAATCAATTCTCACGAGTTTAGTAAGCTATTAGCTGATAAAATAGCGGTTAAATTTTTTATCGGTGGTGCTTACGGTTTTGAAGAGCCGTTTTTGAAACGCTGTGATAAAGTGATCTCTCTTGGAGAGATCACCATGAGCCATAAGATCGCAAAGGTGGTCTTGTTGGAACAGATATATCGCGGCTTTTCGATACTGAGCAACCATCCGTATCATAAATAGGACATTAAATATGCGTAATAGTGAATTAAAATTCTTTGTAGACATGTTAGACGCTCGTAAAGAGCAGATCCAAAAGAACATCGCCGGTGTTGAAAAAGAGCTAAAAGAGCTAAGCTCTCTTGAGTTAAATGATGAAGGTGATCATGCTTCTGTAAGTAACGAAAACTTGCGTGAAGTCGCTATTGGTATGCAGCAAGAGTTAGAGTTGATTGAGATTGAAGTTGCTTTAGGTAAAATAAAAGACAAAAAGTTCGGAATCTGCGAGATGTGTGAAGAAGAGATCTCAATTCAACGTATAAAAGTGAAGCCACATGCAAAATACTGCATCGACTGCCGGGAGATCGTTGAAAAACAACAGTAATAAGGATATTCAATGTACATAAAACGCTATACGGTAGCTGCATTCATCTTAATGGCCTTAGTCGGCTCATACTTTTATATCTCTTTTCCAAATGAGAAGCTTGCTATAACAGT
>JAUWLG010000241.1 GCA_030613795.1 Helicobacteraceae bacterium | reverse complement strand
TTTACTAAACATACATTTAGTATGTTCAGTTTGAGATATCGTACCAGTGTACGACTTCGAGTTCACATCCGGTACAATCTACACCAAATCTAAAACTTTTAATGAAGTTGCTTAGGTTGTGTTACGATGAGCTTCGCCATCTTTCACTATTCACTATTCACTATTCACTATTTTTACTAACTGTCTTCTCTATACTTCGATATCCCGCAAGCCTGATTAGGTGTTGGCGGGTTCTCTTTCAAATACGTTAGGTCTTCAAGTGTCTGTTTAAGTACTTTTTGCTGCTGTAAAATTGGCAGCATCAAGTTGTCTTTTTCGGTTAGGTTGATCGACCAGTCCATCAGTATCGTTTCAACTTCTTTGTCGAGGTCTGCGAGGGCATTGTTAATATGTTCAATTGATTTCATGACGAAAGTGTATCAAAAAAGTGTTGCTTCTAAGGCCTTAAGTTTAAAACTCCGTCGATGTTCCGGTGTATACCCATGCTCTTTAATGGCTTCGACATGCGCTTTTGTACCGTAGCCTTTATGCTTTTCAAACCCATATTCAGGGTACTCAATAGAAAACTCTATCATCTCTCTGTCGTGGGTGACTTTGGCCAAGATAGAGGCGGCACTTACTTCTTCGACCTTTGCATCGGCCTTGAGCATGGTCTCCAGGTTATCAACACCGAATGTTGTGTTTCCGTCAAAGAGGTAGTTGTCAGAAGGTACTTTTTCTTGGATCTCTTGGAGTGCAATGGTCATACATTCGGAGATCCCCAGTTCGTCAACACTGTGGGCAGGAAAAGAGACGATGTGGTAGGTGGCATTTTTAATGATCTGAGGGTAGAGAAGTTCTCGTTTTTTTTCGCTTATCTTTTTGGAGTCCATAAGCCCTTCAACCGGTCTGTTCAGGATGACGCCTGCAACGACTAATGAACCTGCGATCGGTCCTCTTCCTGCTTCATCGATTCCGCAAAGTGCCATATGTGATCCTTTTGTTCAGGGGTGCTTTTTAATGTCATTTACAAAGGTGTTTTTATTGTCATTCCTGCGAAGGCAGGCGAGTGCAACGAAGTGCCCTTGGGTGAATCCACGAGTTACTATTGTCAATATATTTGAACTTGTAGACTCCTGCCTTTGCAGGAGTGACGAAATCTATACCACTGTAAAGAACTGTGCCTTGTAATATCAAAATAATAGCTAAAATTTCCATGAAAAATAGGTATAGAGAAACCCGGTGATGTCAATATCTCTGTAGTAAAAAGAGGGAACATACATAAAATTGACACCGGCGTTTTTGTAATAGAAGTTGAGTGCCGGGGCAATGCCACCGGCTAGACCGTACTTTCCGCCATCACGGTCTAAATCGTTGTCATCATAAATTCTTTTCCAACCTATAAAACCTGACTGGCCTACAGCACTCTGCAGGGCACCCATGTCAAAACGCATATAGTGGCCAACACCAATTGAAAACTGGGGGTTATAGAAGGAGTCTTTCAAGATGAGAGCGTTCATGCCGAAGTAGAGCTGTTTAGGCTCTTTGTAGAAGTTGTACTCATACCCTAGACCGTAATTGACTGCATTATAGGGCTCATCAAAACGGTTATTTGGTTTTTCATGAATCGTAAAACCAGAAATAAGAAGACGTTGTTCGTCTGCAAAAAGTAGAAAAGGAAGAAGTAAAAGAAGAAACTTATTCATGTAGGGACTATAACACTTTTTATGTATATCCCAAATATCGAAGTAGAAGAGAGGACTATTCCTCTTCGCTGCGTTTGTCAAGAGAGCTTAAAAAAGTCTCCAGATCGTAACGGCTACGGTACTCTGGTGTCATTATATGGATAAGAATATCACCCAGGTCGACGGCGATCCACTCTCCGCTCTCATCGGTTCCTAAAAACTGCTCTTCAGGTTTAAGACCGCGCTTAAGGTGGTCAAGAAGTGCTTCTGTATGGCGCACACCAAGTGACGTTGCGATAATGACATAGTCTACAAAATAGTTGCGGTCACGAAGGTCAAAGACCTCGATAGCTTCAGCTTTGTTAGTGTCTAGTACGTTTGTGATTTTCTTAATGCGATCTTGCATGGTTTTCCTCATAATATGTTTTAATTTCGTTGGCAACCTCTTTTGGAAGGTGCTCCTCTTCTATCTGTTCTCTCAGTTCGCTTGAACTGATAGGCTGTTCAACTGTTAGCTGAATATACTTCTCTGCGATCTCGATCTTATCGCGTGTAGCGACAACCCAGGTGACTAAGGTGTTGAGCTCATCAAACCGATACCACTGCTTTAGTGAAGCAAGGTTGTCAGCACCGATAATAAAATAGATCTTCTCATACACAGCAGCAAATTGCTTTACGGTCTCAATGCTTCTGACGGCTCTGTTTTCTCTGACCTCAATGTCACTGACTTCGACATTCTCGTCATCATAAAAGATCTTTTGAAGCCATTTAAGTCGAAGTTCTGCTGGGGCATGCGTTCCACTTTTAAAGGGGTTGACAAAAGCAGGCACAACGATCACTCTGTCAATGTCAAGCGACTTCAGTGCGGCATGAACAACGTGTATATGCCCGAGATGAGGCGGGTCAAAAGAACCACCATAGAGTGCTATATTCATTGTTGAAACCTCTATTGTTTCAATTTATCGAAATTATAGCTGAATTTCGTTAGAATCCAACAACTAATAATCTAATTTTACGGCACGCTACAAAGAGTTGTCGTAGTACATCAGGACATAAACATGGCATTAAAGATCGCAATTAATGGACTAGGACGGATCGGTAGATGTGTAGCACGTATCATTGCTGATAGAGATGATATTGAGCTGGTAGCGGTTAATGCAAGCGGTACGCCCGAAATGATCGAATATAATGTGAAATACGATTCGGTACACGGTACACGTAAAGATACGAAAGTAGAAGATGGATACCTCTGTATCGGTAACGACAGAGCGAAGATACTTGCTGAACGTGACCCGGCAAAACTTGAGTTTGCCAAATATGGTGCTGAGATCGTGTTAGAGTGTACCGGTGCCTTTTTAACACAAGAGAGTGTTCAGCCTTACCTGGACAACGGTATTAAAAAGGTGCTCTTCTCTGCACCGGCGAAAGATGACACTGCTACCTTTGTTATCGGTGCAAATGAAGATGAGTATGCAGGTCAGACTATTGTCTCAAATGCAAGTTGTACAACTAACGGTCTAGCACCTGTAGCCAAAGTACTTGATGATGCATTTGGTATCGTAAATGGTTTGATGACAACGATTCACAGTTACA
>JAUWLG010000305.1 GCA_030613795.1 Helicobacteraceae bacterium | reverse complement strand
GCTTGGTGCGTTGAATATTCTCGATCGTTTTAAAATACTCCAAATGCTGAGGACCGACCTTGCCGACAACGGTAATATGCGGGTGCAGAAACTGGGCAATAGTGTAGATGTCGCCGCGAAGACGCGCACCTGCTTCACAGATATAGACCTCACAGTCATCCGGCAGGTCCATGTTGACGTCACGTACCAGACCGGCGATGGTGTTGACACTGCGTGGCGTTGCATAGACCTTGTACTTTTTAGAGAGCAGCTGAGCGATGAAGTTTTTCATACTTGTCTTACCGTAACTTCCCGTGATACAGACGATCTTGAGGTCTTTACGATCCATCAGTTTTTTCTGTGCCTCTTTTTTGTACGCCATAAAGAGAAAGTTCTCAACGCCCTTGCTTCCGACATACGCTAAAAGCAGCGGTAAAAAGACAAAAGAGAGACCATCAAACTCTTTGATCATCGTGAGCATGTTGATAAAGAACGTCAGCGCAAAAAGCAGGATTAAAAAGCGTTTAACACGCCAGGTGAAGACCAGTTTTTTGTCGAGTTTGTAGTACCAGAACCCAAGTGCTGCAAGATACAGTGGCAGTACCATGACAAAGTATTGCGGTATAACAAAATGAAGGATAAAAGGGAGTATAAAAAGTCCAAAATGCCAAAGCGGTTTATGATGTTTTAAGACCACACGCTCTATCTTATAGTCATACCACTGCAGGTTGGTAATAAGGTAAAAACCAAGGGCCATCACAAAGATGATGTTGATTGAAAATGCTAAAATATCCACTTAACCAGCCCTAGTGTTGAAGCGTTTGAAGTACAGTAGTCTCGACCTCTTTAGCTACAGCCTCTGCTTGTTGCATAAAGAAGTAGTGGTCACCCTCAAAGACTGCAAGGCGAGAATCAGCGATCAGTTCCGTCATCTTTTCTGCCGTATAAAGTGGTGTCGCCGTGTCATCTTTACCCCAGCACAGCAGTGCTTTGCCGCTGTACTCTTTAAAGTCAGTCGTCAAATCTTCATTGACCACATTTTTAAAGGTCTGGTACATGATCTCAGAGAGCTGTTTTGCATCTTCAGCAACAAACATTGAACGAAGTTTGGCTAGACCTACGAATTTAAGCATCTTGAACAGTACGATCTTCGCCTTGATCTTAAACGGCTTAGGGACAGGAATGCCTGCACTTCCGACTAAGATCAGGATCTGCGGATTAAGCAAGAGTCCGACCTTGCCGCCAAAAGAATGACCTAAGATCATATGATCTTGGTTAGCATTGATCTGTGCTAAAAAAAGTTCCAGGATATTTGCATAGTCTTCTGTCACTAATGGGCGACTACAGGTACTGTTACCAAAACCAGGAAGATCGATGTAGACATGACAAAATTCATCCATCGTCTTCTCAAACGACTGCTTCATCAACTCTTTATTAGAACCCCAACCGTGTAAAAAGATCAAAGCCTTGCTTTTCTCCGGGTTGACAACATCATAAGAGATCTGAAATGTCTGGTGTTTATACTGAATCGATTTAATAGCCACGATTACTTCCCTTTTGCTTGATTAATAGAGTGAATATACTGGTAGTTCACTTGAGGACGGCGTTTTTGCGGCAGGTTTGCCAGCAGTGCATTGATGACATGGTCAAAATCAGCGAACAGATAGTTTGCCATCGAACCCGGGATCGGGTTGATCTCGTTGAGCAGCACTTCTCCATCGACTACAAAGAAGTCACAGCGGATCAATGCACCTTCGAACATATTGGTATAGATCTTCGTAAACGTCTTTTCCAGGTCTGCGACCAGGGCTGCGTCGATCTGAGCTTCACTCACCGTTGAAGAGCGTGAGAAGTCAAGATACTTTTTGTCAAAATCCAAGAATTCGTTTTTCTGCGGCTCTTCAACAATAGAGAAATGGATACCGCCATTGGCTCCGTAGCCAGCCAAGTTGTACTCTTTGACACCCTCGATAAACGGCTCGATGATAATGTTGTCATCAAACTCAAAAGCGACATCCAGCGCGTACTCTATCTGCGACTCCTCTTTGATCACACTCACACCGATAGAGCTGCCCAGACGTGCCGGCTTGATAATAAACGGCAGTTGCGTGCTGATGACACGTGCATCATTGACATTCATACTCTCGTAAGCAACCGTTTTAACACCGATAGCATCTGCAAACCATTTGGTGTGCATCTTGTCATAACTGAATACCGAAGCCGTCGGACGGGGACCGATGTAGTCGATGTCATAAAACTCAAGCAGTGAAGCGACTGTACCATCTTCACCGTCTGCACCATGTATGAGATTAAGAACCGGCATCTCTAAACGTTCACTTCCGAACATCTTTTTCTGAACAAAGGCACCATTGTCAAGTGACAGCTGAGGCAGCTTTTTATGAGCACCAGAGGCAAAGGTCTTCGCCATCATCTCACTGTCATCGATCTTGTAAAAACGATGGTCCTGGTCACAAAAGATAAACTCTAGATCAAAATTATGTAACTTCTCTTTCACCGTGATCGCACTGACGATACTGATCTCATGTTCGTAACTGGCACCGCCAAATAATATTGCTAATTTCAACATAGTCCTTTTAAGG
>JAUWLG010000081.1 GCA_030613795.1 Helicobacteraceae bacterium | reverse complement strand
CTTGGTTCTCGGTAATAACAAAAGACTTGAGTGTATAGTAACTGATGACCGATGAAACGATCAAGGTGGCCATAAAAAGGCCAACTACGTTAGCAAAAAAGAAGTGGTGGAGTTTTAACACAGTGTGTAGCCTACGCCTCTGACTGTTTTAATATACTCTTTGGATTTGTCGGGATCGATCTTCTCTTTGAGACGGTTGATCGCGACATTGACCGTACGGTCTTGATAGATCGCATCACCGCCCCATACATGTTCAAGCAGATAATCACGGTCCAAGACAATATTTTGGTTGCCTATAAGGGTGTGAAGCAGGTCAAACTCGAGCTTGGTCAGTTCAATGTTCCTATTCTCTATAAATAGCTCTCTTGAGCCGAGGTCCAAAGTAATATCTCGATAGATCACCTTTCCTTCGGTCTTATCTTTTTTAGTACGTTTAAGAACTGCTTTTATACGTAAAACAAGCTCTTTCATATTGAAAGGTTTGGTGATGTAGTCATCACCGCCACGCTCAAACCCCTCTTCAATATCGCTCTCTTTGTTTTTGGCACTAAGATAGATAACCGGAGTCTCAACACCGATGTCGCGCATCTGTGCCACAAACTCACTCCCCTCGACACCGGGAAGGTTACGGTCCATAATAAGCAGGTCAACCGGCTCTTCTTCTAAGAGTTGAGCCACATTTTTTGTACTGGTAAACCCGATGGTATCGAAGCCCTCTTTTTCGAGGTTATATTCGATCAGTTCTAAGATATCTTCCTCATCTTCTACAATAACGATAAAAGCACTCATCTTAACTCCTCAAAACATGTACAGTCAGGTGACTTTTAGTAGATGTTTATCTCTCCGCCTTTTGCTGCATAAAGCAACAGATTAGCAATGTTTACAGCACGATCACAAGTGCGCTCTAGTTTACGTAGTGTACCAAGTACACGAACGTATTCGACTGAAAGCTCTCTTTCACTCATAATCTGCGTCATAATCTCTTTTTCCAAGATACTGAAAAGATCATCATTTTTACTCTCTTCGACCATGATCTTGCGATAGAGCTCTTCGACATTACACTCACCCGGTTTGTTAAAACATTCTTCGATGTACTGCATAGCATTAAGCGAAGTTGTGTGCAGCTTGATAATGATGTCATCAAATGGCGCAAGGTTACATTCACCTTCGCCGTGTTCTTTCATACGACGTGCATATTTTTTACTTCCCTCAGCAATGCGCAACAGCTCATTGGTAAGTTTCAAATAAGCAACAAGCATACGTAGCTCTTGGGCTTCAGGTCCAAAAAGAGCAAAGGTCTTAACGATCTCGTTGTCAATAGCATTTGCTTCAGCATCTATCGATTTAAGAACTGTCCTAACCGCATCATACTGGGTGTTGTCATGTGCTTTATACGCTTCAAGAGCAATCTTATTTGCCTCAACGACTTGTCCCATAAGCTCTGCGATCATACTTTGAATATCTTTGATCTTCTGTTCGTACTTTGGTAGCATAATGCTCCTTATCCAAGTTTATTGACGCGATTGTAACAAGGCTATGTAACAAAATGGTTACAGAGGCTTGCCTGAGTGTAATCAATAGGTTATTTGCTCGCTCTATTATTGCATAAAAGGATTTTAATAATGGAATTTCGTATTTATAATAAAGTGAAAAAGTGTTTGTAAAGTTGTCAGTAAAAGTAAGTCGTTATGAAAAAGAGCTCAAAAAGCAATAAGAAGCTCACACTGTGAGCCTGCAATCATTCAAAATTAATAATTTAAAATCAAGCAAAAACACTGTTTTTGCTTAGGACATGATCCCTTGAATAATAAAAAAGATAGCTGCTGAAAGCAGTGCAGCTGCCGGAACAGTGATAACCCACGCCGCAACAATTTTCATAATAGCACTGCGTTTAACGTGTTTGACTTTTTTAGCACGTTTAAGATGTTTTTTCTCAGCTACGATTTTCTCTGCTTCTTCCTCTATAAGTATCTTTAGTTCAGAGATACGTGCACTCTCTTCTTCTGTTTTTACCTCTTTGGCTTTAAGTTCTTTCATCTCACTCTTGAGCGTTTTCTTCAGCTGTTTGTCTCCTTCTAACTGCCGCTCTTCCGCCTCAATACGCTGTTGTGCAGTCGTTGTTGAAAGATATTCACGCAAGAAACCGACACCGAAGATACCGCCGATAGCGATGTGTGTCGAACTTACCGGAAGACCCAGTTGAGAAGCGATAATAACCGTAATAGCAGCTGCCATAGCAATAGAATAAGCACGGATCTGGTTAAGCTCAGTGATCTCACTACCAACAGTTTTGATAAGTTTAGGACCATACAGAGCAAGACCTAAAGAGATACCGATAGCACCCACCAACATGACCCACATAGGGATAGCCGCTTTAGGAGAGATACCGCTGCTCTGCACTGCATCTGCAACTGCCGCTAATGGCCCAATAGCATTTGCCACATCGTTTGCACCGTGTGCAAAACTAAGCATTGCCGCTGCAAAGATAAGAGGGATCGTAAAGAGAGCATTTGCATCTTTAACGGTGTTTTCAAGTTTCATCGATGCTTTTGCAACAGCTGGCTTAACAACAATGTAGGTAATAACCGCAACGATAAGGCCGATAGTCAGACCCTGCATCAAAGTTGGTTTTTTAGTCACCTCTAAAGCAAAAGGCAAGATAGCATTTGCTGTGTCCATAATGCTTGGCCAGACCTTTTTAAGACCCTTGAGTGTCAAGTAGGTTGCAAAAGCAAAGGCCATGATCGATACATAGATCGGTACCATTTTGCGCATTGCCGCCAGTCTGTCCTCTTTATAGAGGATAGACTTTTTAATCGTGTAGAGAAAAAGTGCTGCAATAACAGCACCTAGAACCGGTGAGATGATCCATGACGCTGCGATCTTGCCCATTGTTCCCCAAGAGACGATGCTAAAACCGGCAGCAGCAATACCGCCGCCCATAACACCACCGACGATTGAGTGTGTTGTAGAGACAGGCGCCCCAACTTTAGTCGCGATGTTCAACCAAAGACCACCTGCAAGCAGTGCACCTGTCATCGCCCAGATAAACTCTTGTGTACTGGCAAACTGAGCCGGATCAATGATCCCTTTTTTAATGGTACTGACAACTTCACCACCGGCAATGATCGCTCCACTCGCTTCGAAGATTACCGCAATAATAATTGCTCCACCCATCGTTAGCGCTTTTGAACCAACTGCCGGACCCACATTGTTGGCAACGTCGTTTGCACCGATATTGAGTGCCATATAGGCCCCAAAAAGTGCCGCGATCGCTAAAAATGCATGATTTGGTGCACCCTCATCAATGGCAAATGCATACCACAGTACCATTGCCAAAAATGCGAATGCAATCCCTAAACGTAAAAAGTCAGCTTGAGAACTCTTAACTGCTTTTTTTTCCATCTTTTTAACTGTGTGGATATCCATCTAATAGGTCCTTGACTGTAACATTTTGGTTACAAATATGACGGAATTATAACATTAAATGTTTGGGTATTCAGTTAGCCGGGTTATCGAATCTGTTCAAGGGAAAAGTGTTAAAAATTTGAGCAATTTTAAGCTCAAATAATCCGAGCTTAGGTAAAAACAGAGACTAAGTTTTTGTCATCTTAGAGCTGTCGATTTCAATGACTGTATGGACATTACCGCGCGGGTTATAATCAGCAACGATCTTCATGTATTTAGGCTTGAGTTTGCGCTCTAATACATCATAGATCTCGTTTGCACTGTTTTCATGCGAGACGTGACGATCACGAAACGAGTTGATGTAAAGTTTGATCGCTTTTAACTCAACAACAAATTCATCCGGTGTGTACTCCAGATAGATCGTTGCATAGTCAGGGTAACCACTGCGTGGACAGAGACATGAAAATTCCGGAAGTGTCATCTTAATAAGATAGTCTCTTTTGTGTGCATTTGGCCAGATCTCAAGATCTTTTTCAACATCAAACTCATTTACAATTTTTTCGCCATATTTCATTTATGAACCTTTATATTAGTCTATTTTTTCTATCTCTTCTAGTGATGCAATTCTACCAAGATAGTTGCCTTGAACGAAATCAATACCAAGTGAAGTCACGATCTTCTCTTGCGATCTATCTTCTACCATTCGTATCCAGCTTCGCAGACCCAAGCCCTGTGCAACGACATTTAGCCCTTTGACGATGTCTTGGTACTCTTTCTCTTTGATATGTTTGCCATAGGTGTTGTCAAACCGAAGCACATCGACTTTAAGGTCTTTCAAAAAGGTCATACTGCTTTTAAAGGCACCGAAGTTGTCGATCGCAATAAAAATACCCAGCCGTCTATACGCTTGCAGCAGTTCGTTATAACGTTTAGGATAGTCATAATAGTCATTTTCACTCAAGATAAACATAATTCGTCCACGTGCTGACTCATTGTTGCTCAGTAGTGTCAATGCTCTCTCTAAAAAGCTGTTATTACGCACTGATGATGGCGAAAGTGAAAGTGCCAATATAAGATTATGCGGCACGTTTTCAGAGACTTTGACAACTTTTTCCAATATCATCTCATCAAAGGTACGTGTGAGACCCAAACGATCGATCACCGGCATAAATTTGTTTTGATGAATGATCTTACCCTCACCATTGATCAGTTTGACACTCGCCTCAAGCATACTTGCAGTCTCTTTTTCATCAACGATCTGAAACATCAAAGAAAATGAGTGTTTTTGAATAGCATGAATGACTGAAGCCTCCAACTCAGTTGGATCGATCTCTTCCTCATCTATAACCTGTTTGTTTATTAATTTCTCATCTGAAATGTCAAACAAGCGGGTTGTTAACTGATCAATATCATGTGAATATTTAGTATCCACGATAGCAGACGTAAGACTGATCTCGATCTCATCTATGGTTCTGTTTTGAAACTTAAGACACATCAGATCAATCAGGTTTTGATACTTCTCTTTGGTGCCTGGCAGACCAATAAGAAAATCAGAGCCTTTGTAGTGTCCAATCGGAAAACGTTGGATCTCTTTCTCTTTTAAAAAGGTACCTATCCAGTGACCAACTTCATAAAGTACCCTATCGCCCTTTTTGACCCCATATCTACTATTAATATCGGTCAGGTTACGGACAGAAACCAGAAGAATGGTATACGGTCCTTTTTCAATCTGCTTTTTAAAATAGTTTATAAGATATTCGCGAGAGAAAGTGTGTGTTATAGGGTCAGTAATACGCTCTTCTTGGCCTTGGTATAGCAGATAGAAAATATAGTATATCATCACCGCAAAAGCTGAAATAGCGATCACTAAAAAGAAAGCAGGTATTTCTCCATCACCAAAAGAGAAAAAACTAATTAATATAATAACAAAAAGAAGAAAAATAGGCAGACCCATACGAAGGGCCAGTTTAAAACGAAGTTCCCGCTCTTTCTCTTCTGGCAGAAGCATCTAAGACCTAAACGTCCAGGTGTTTTACATCTTTAGCGTGTGTTTCGATGTAGTTACGACGAGGCTCAACCTCATCACCCATAAAGAGTGTAAACGCGTCACTTGCCGCTTCGGCGTCTTCGATATTAACACGTAGAAGAACACGGTTCTCAGGTGTCATTGTTGTCTCCCAAAGCTGCTCAGGATTCATCTCACCAAGACCTTTGTAACGCTGGATATAAGAGCCTTTTCTTGCAAACTCTTTTACATCTTCCAAGATTTGAATAATGTCACCCTCTAAATTAACATCCCACTCTTTGATCTTCTCGTATACATACATCGCTTCAGTAAAGTGCGGTGCAGAGAAAAGGTCATCATTGACTTTCAACTCTTCCATACCGTCTTCAGTCTGTACAAAAATGTGGATCTCTTCATCAGAGACGATCTTAGAAAGAATATTATTACCACGTTCATTAAGGAACTTTTCGATCTCTGCCATCAGTTTGTCACCGCTAAAACCGATAATGTCCGGATTTTCAATAAAGTGACGGATCAAAGAGACAAGTGCGTAACGACGCTCAAGTGCATTCAGTGACCCTTGGTAGTGGTCTACCATCTTAAAGTAAGAGACCAGGTCGTTGTGGCCAACACCTTCAACCTCTAGAGACTCGATACCGTTGTCGATCAAGAAGGTGTTCATCTCAAGATCATCTTTAAAGTAGATCTCTTTTTTACCTTTTTTATAACGGTAAAGTGGTGGCTGAGCAAGGTAAAGATAGCCATTTTCAACGATCTTCGGAAGGTAACGGAAGAAGAATGTCAACAGCAGTGTCTGAATATGCGTACCATCGACGTCGGCATCGGTCATGATGATGACTTTATGGTAACGGATCTTCTCTTCGTTAAACTCTTCACCAATACCACAGCCCAGTCCCGGCAACATGGTGGTGATGTAGTCTGATTTAAGG
>JAUWLG010000060.1 GCA_030613795.1 Helicobacteraceae bacterium | reverse complement strand
GATGACATACATAAAACTATCACTACTCTCTTTCACCCTTGCAGCCTTTATGGTCGGATGTAGCACAGAATCTGATGAAGCGCCGCTTGTACCTGAGCCCGTCTCTATAGAGATTGACGGTACGGATACAAACTCTCATGTTCGTTCATTAGAAGATGAACTTCAGCTCAGAGCGACTGTCACCTATAGTGATGGAACAGATTCCTCAGTTGACACTCAACTTGATTGGGAATCTAATGATACAACAGTAATTGTCGTCCATAACGGCCTTGTCACTGCGGTAGCCAACCATGGTACAGCAGCGATATCTGCTTCTTATCGAGATAAACTTTTTACAACGGTTGATAAAAATATCACTATTATTCCATTGACTGATATTAATATAACAAGTATTGAAGATCCAATAGTGGACATCAACTACACAACAGATCCAATGCATGCGGATATTAACGTATCTGGTATCTACAAACTTACTGCTATCGGTGCGTTTGAAAATGGTGATTCAAACATAACTATTACAAGAGATATGAATTGGACAAGTTCCAATACAACCATTGCAACAATCGATCTTAGTATTGGTGATCTAAATGTATTACTGGATGGGCATACAGATATCAACCTCTCTATTTATAATGAAATCAACACTTCACTTTCAGTTGATGTAGATCTCTCTACTCTGTAGGCATTTTAACCAAGTCTACTTTTTTTGATTGTCGTTTATAAAAAGGGTAATTCTAAGGATATACCTTAAAGGCTAGAAGCCGGATAGAAAGAGAAGAAGAAGCCTTAAAGCTTTCATCTTTTATTGTGCTGCTAAGATCTCTCGAACGACCTCTCTGTCATCAAAAGGAAGTTTTTTATCGTAGATAAGCTGAAAAGCCTCATCCCCTTTGCCCAAGATCAAGACGATCTCATCACCGCTCTGCTCTTCGATCGCTTTAGCAATGGCATTGCGACGGTTGACATCAACAAAGACCTCACTGTTGTCATCAATACCTTTTAAAATATCTTCAATGATCTTGTCGGGGTCTTCTGTACGTGGGTTATCACTGGTTACATAGATCTTTTTGGCAAACTTGGCAGCCACCTTGCCCATCATTGGACGCTTAGAGACATCTCTATCACCGCCTGCGCCAAAGACCACTAAGATCTCTTTCTCTTTTAAGGCGTTAAGGACCTGTTCCATACCATCAGGTGTGTGTGCAAAGTCAACGATAACAAGAGGCTCTTCACTCACCTTCTCCATACGTCCGCTGACACCGCCGAAGTTGTCGACAACTTCACAGACCTCACTGAGTTTTTTGTCTGTTACTAAATGAACAGCAGCAATTGCTGCTGTCAGGTTGTAGAGGTTGAAAAAACCGTGCATAGGACTGTTAAAACTTTCCACCTGTTCAAAGTGTTTGATCACGCCGCTGACACCTTGATTAAGCGAATAGGCCATAACTTTGTATGTTGCCGGGTTTTCTGCCCCATAGCTGTAGGCATTTTTATAATTAAACTCGGCACGCGGCTCATCTTTATTGATCAGCTTTTTAGTCTCATCCGCAAAAAAGCTGTTTTTGACATAGATGTAGTCTTCGAGGCTTTTATGATAGTCCAAATGGTCCTGAGTTATATTTGTCAAAATTTTCAGCTCAAAACTAATGCCTTCAATACGCTTTTGGACAATGGCATGTGAACTTACTTCCATCACAAAGTATTCACACCCTGCAGCAACTGCTTGGTAGATATGACGGTAGGTGTTTAAGACACTTGGTGTTGTTAGACTTTTACCCTCTGCAACAGTGTCATTTAAAAAGAACCCGCGAGTTCCCTGCATCGCTGCTTTATACCCCAGGTCCAATAACATCGAATAGATAGCACTTGCTGTCGTTGTTTTACCGTTAGTACCGGTGATACCAATGATCTTGATACGGTCAAGTCCAAAGATCGGTGCGATATCAGAAGCAGTGATAACAGAGTGTGCACCATTTTTTTGGGCATCCTCTAAATAGTTCTCATTCTGTTTTGTTTTTATAAAAGCGGTTTGGGCGTCACACTCTTGTGAGTTTTCAGTGACGTAACGAAAGGGCTGAGAAGGGAGCTCAATTTTCAACAGTTTTGCCTTTGGCTAGACGGCGAAGCAGTTTACGCAACTGCTTATCGTTAGGATGAACGGCTAAAGCACCCTCCAAATAACTTAATGCCATCTCGTGATAGTTATTTTGCATAAGCTTATCCAAGAAGTCCACAAAATCATCTTTTTCGGTGATTATAACGCGGGTAGAGAACATGATGTTTTCAAAAATACGTTTAAAATCACCATCAGCATCAACCAGCTCTTTAAATTCAGCATACATAATGCCATCTTCAAACTGCAGACGCTCGGCAAGAGGCTGAGAGATAATCTCACCCAACTCCTCCAGTGTCCCATCCATGGTCTCTAATATCTCTGAAAGAATGACATCCGCCTGTTCAGCATCATCTTCACGTAGAACTGCATAGTAATCAAACAGTGCTTCTGCACCGCCTTCACCACTCATTGCCATCTCAGCTAAGATCGCACCATTATAGGCTTCTTGTGAGCTTGGATAATCTTTTAACACCATCGCATATGAACGTAACGCCTGTTCAAATTCCGACTTGGAGAAACTCTCGTTCGCTAGAGCAAGAGTTTTATATTTGTTTACTGTTTTCATAACTCTTCCTTTATAGCAATATTTTTACATCGAATCGATTTGGTTTTCCATACCATGTGGGACATTGATAACAGTAAGTTCTGGATGAATATCCATACGCAACTGTCGTTCAACCCCATATTTTAGTGTGTTGCCGGCACTGCCGCAACCAATACATGCACCTTGTAACTGCACATATACTGTACCGTTTTTTACGGCTAAAAATTGGATATCACCACCATCTAGTGCCAATGACGGACGTACTTTTTCTATTGCATTTTGAACTGGTGTGATTAACTCTTCATCTGTAAATGGAATCATATAAAACCTTCTTTCAGGCTGCATCTATAACAACCCTATTATCTAATCATAAAATATTCTAAAAGCGCTTAACAAGCGCTAAAGTGTTTGGTTTTTCTAGCTTACAAAGTTTTTTAAAAGAAAAGAGAAGTGGCAATTTGGTTAAAAGGTTTCACTCTACTTTGGTTAATTAGCTACCGTATATATTGCTTATTCCGTCATTCCTGCCTTCGCGGGAATGACGGAATTTTGGCACAAAAACTACCTACTTGCTAACAAACCCTAAAATGTTCATCACATAGCTAGGCTTTCGCATGCCTACTAAAATATAATCTATATTCTCTTGTGCCTGTAAAAAGTCAAGCGCGCACTCTTGAAGCGGTTTATCACACCCTTCGATCTTCTCTTTCAACTGCACCTTCGTCATCTTTGTACACTCAAAAGCAACCATTCTTGCATACTCCTGTAAAAAGAGGTCTAAAGACTCAGTCAAAAGCTCAACAACTGCAGGATCTATCTCTTGTAACGCTTTTTGGAGATGCGGTATGACCTGTACATGTAAAAACTGATCATATTCACCCACAAAACCGAAACGGTGTTTGACATCGTCAAGCTGAGCGATCAGATTATGAATGCTTTTTAACGCCTCATCATCCGTCATCTCTAACACCTCATTCAGATGGTGATAGTAGTCATGCGGCTCATTGTAACTGGCCAAACGAAACATCAACTCATTCGCTTGCGCATTCAACGGACGGTTCACCAGAACACGAACACCGCTCTTTTTAGCCCAAGCAGCACATTTCAATCCTTCCGTCTCGAGTAGGTTGATCGGCAGTTGAATCGTAGAGAAATGGTGGTTTTTGCTTCCCGCCTCTTTAGCCGCACGTTTTGCAATAATAACAAGATCTTCATAAGGTAAAAACTCCGGGTCATTGCTCGCTTTTGCAAATGAGTTAGAGCTGATCCCGTAACTTTTAATACGACCATTTTGCACCTCTTTTTCCAAGGCAACAAATGCTTTTTCTATACGTTCGAACATTCTGTCCAAGCTCTCATTACGATCAAGATCATGGTTCATAGCATCTAAGATAAAGTACTCAGGATTATGAATAAGATAACACCCTAAGCTGTCCATATTTAGACGATCGAGAGACTTGGTCAACTGATCTTGCATAAACTCCGGCGAGATACAGTGATAGATGTGTTCCGCAAACTTGACAATTTCAGGAAAGCTCTCACCCTCTTGAATACGCTGAAGTGTCGAACCCTGGATATACCCAAACTTACTCACGATCTCAACATGCTCGATCTCTTTAGTCGGCATAGGCTGAAAGGCCAAAGCGATCGCTCGCTCAGCCCCACCATCCATATAGTTAGTCGAGGTATCGATAAGGTCAACACCCTCTTCAACGGCTGTCTTGATCGCTTGAAGATGCTCAGGGTTACGGTCACTTACCCGGTAAGTTCCAAATCCGATTTTTGCCACAAAAGTTCCTTGTGTAAATGTTGATGGAATTATAGCAAAATGGGAAATGGGAAATGGGAAATGGGAAATGGGAAATGGGAAATTATAAAAGATGGCGAAGCTCATCTGAATGCAAGCTTTGTCGCAAAGTTTCAGATTTGGTGCAAATTGTGCTGAAGTGATCCCGAAAGCGCACTACTGTGCGTCGAGTGGTGAACTTCAGTGCAAGGTGCGCCGAAGCTGGAAAGTTTAAATAAGCCGAGGCTTATTTAAACGGCTTTGTCAAGTCTTTTTCGATTGCTCCGGGAACAGACGCAATTGTCATAAACTCACCCATAGTAAGTTGTGGGTAAGAGATAGCAATATAGTATTTAGCTGCAAGCATCTTCGCTTTGCCATCTTCGATCAAGACAGTGTAAGGAAGGATCTGCGCATTTTGGTAACCGACCTTCTTAACGAATTTAGAAGTCCTTTTACTAAGTGCATAACCTAGAAGTGTACGACCTTCACCAATGTTAAGTTCAAAAATAAGGTTTTTACCTTTATTGTATGCTTTTGCTTTTTCAAGAAGCTCTGCATTGTCGCCTTCAGCTAGAACTGCAGACTCTTCGTAATATGGCATACCCATCATGAAGTGGTAACCTGCAAGACCGTCAAATTCCCATTTGTCAGCAGAACCTTTAAGTGGACCAAATGCATCAGTAAGACTTTTTTCTATTGTTAAAGCAGCTTGGTAATCAAACTCATCTTGCATAAATGCTTTACCGAAGTAAACCGGGTTTGTAATACTGATCTCTTTCTTTTCGTTGTTGACCAACAGACGACCTATTGCAGCAAAACCACGATCTGTTTTGTTAGCAGCAGCTTTCATAGCCGCATTAGTAAACACGATCGATGTGTATTGACCTTTTTTGTCAACTTTATAGGCTGTTACAACTTCAAAACCAGCTTCAATAAGCTTAGCTTGGGCTGCATCTGCATCAACATAAGCACCTACAAGGTATGTACTTACTTCTGCTTCAGCAGGTTTAGTTGCTACGCCCTCAGAAGCTCCAGCCTCTTTAGACGAACAACCGCTAAACGAAAGAACTAGTGCCGCTACGATTAATGCTAATAATTTTTTCATATGCTTTTCGCTCCAAGACCTTCCATGATGCCAACGATCTCTTTGTCAAGTGTATGAATAGCGTCTACCATTTTCTTGTCTTTTATGTTCATTACAGCGATCCAGTTTTCAAGTTTTGGCATACCGACAACCATCTTGTTGCTTCCTTTTTCGATGTACAGGTACATTGAACATGGAGCGAACACACCAGCGTCTGGACGAGCTTCACCTTTTTGACCATCTACAAGGTTGAAGACACCGTTAGAGAATGTAAAGTGACATAGTGAGTAAACGAAGTACGCATCGTACTTGTCAAAATCTTGCTCTAGGTCATCATATGTCTCACGGAAGTTTTTGTAACCGGCGATGATATATTTTTTGTCTTCGAATGCTGCTTCATACTCTTCTTGAAAAGTATCAACAAAGTCAGCAAGATCTTCAGGACGATCAAATGTCATCTCAAATTTCATCATTGGGTTTGCAGTAAGTTTGTCGTACTGAGTCACTTCAACTTTTCCACCAAGTTTCTCATCAACTAGTTTGTCAAGTGGCGTAAATAGTGCAGCAAATTCTTTACGAGTTGCAGCGTCTTTAACACCAACGATGTCCATCATTGTGTTTGGCATAACGTGACCTACGTAAGTCGTGTTGTCACCTTTGACTTTATAAGCGTGTAGGTTGAACGGGCTAAAACCACCAATTTCAGGTGACTTAAGAAGAAGTGTACGAAGACCCTCATCCGCAGTTACTGACATAAATGCAAGGTTGTCAAGGTTTGTTCCACCGTATTTAGTAGCATAACCATCATTAATACGCTCATGTGGATCAGAAAGAACATAACCGACGCCTTCGATATCGTTGTTGATCATCTCATTGTATTTCTTCTCTACTTCTGAAACTGCTTTTTCACCTTTTGGTGCATCTTTAAGCATACTGTCTTTGATAACGTTAAAACGAACGCCATCAGCTGCCATTGCCATTGTTGCTGCAAGGCTAAGTGCTACTGCACTAGTTACTAACTTTGAAAACATAACTCTCCCTTATTTGAGCTTCTTGTGCTTTTACACAAAAATTTTGCTGAGTAATTTTATCACAGTTCTATCAAGTGCGCCCTATTTACTGCCTATTTATGGAGTAAATCTTACAAAATGTAGCATCTTGACCTATATCAACTTACATACATATATTGACTCTATGACTATTATGAATGTAGCTAATAATTGTGGAGAAAATGTGAAAAAAACTTCGAATTACGAATTACGAATTACGAATTACGAATTACGAAAGAGTGCCAATCTTATCCAACCTAGTCAAGTCCAGCATTATCGTGAGCATTACACGCACAGGACAATCTAACACACCAGCCCAACCTCATTCGCATCATCACGTGAGAACGTGGACAAAGTTTATTATAGTCAAGCTGCTTTAGTCAGATGGAAATAACTACTATCAATTCTAGAACTTAATAACAGTATTGTGCTGATGATGTGGATTATATGTGATCGGTTTATAGAAGATTGATTGATCGTGTAATTTTGTCTAGAAGTATTTGTAGAAGTATGCCTTCCCATCGAGACGATGGGA
>JAUWLG010000203.1 GCA_030613795.1 Helicobacteraceae bacterium | reverse complement strand
CTCCACGCACAGCAGTGCGCTATCGGTCAGATGTTTGGCACAATCTACACTAAATCTAAAACTTCAATGAGTTTGATAGTTTTAGGTGAGCTTCGCCACCTTTCTAAAATTCAAAATTGCGAATTTATTCGCTAAGACGCTCAATTTTTGCACCTAGATTCCCTAGCTTTTTCTCCAGGTTCTCATAACCGCGGTCAAGATGGTAGATGCGGTGGACTTGGGTTATTCCATCTGCAATGTTGGCGGCGATGACCATGGCACTTGATGCACGAAGGTCGGTTGCCATTACGTCGGTTCCTGAAAGTTCTGATGGCCCGATAACGGTTGCGGTGTGACCGTTAAGTTTGATGTCTGCACCCAAACGTTGAAGCTCACTGACGTGCATAAAACGGTTCTCAAAAAGACGCTCTTCTATGGTCGATGTCCCCTCTGCTTGTGTTGCTAGTGCCATAAACTGGGCTTGCATGTCGGTTGGAAAGGCAGGGTACTCTTGGGTTACGATAGTGACAGGTTTAATGGTATCTGTCGGATGGATTGTCATTGTGTTCTCAGTGATGTCGAGAGTAAAACCCATCTCTTCTAGTTTTCCGGTTACGGCCTCTAGATGATCAGGTCGAACATTTTCCAATGTAACAGTTGAATTACTAATACCGGCAGCACAGAGGTAGGTTCCTGCTTCAATACGGTCAGGGATAACGTGAAAAGGGACGATATCGATCAGTTTTCCGTCAGTGCCTTCGATACTAAGTTCAGCTGTACCAATCCCTTTGATAACAACACCACTGTCACGCAGGATCTCACACAGCTGTACCACTTCAGGCTCTCGCGCTGCATTGGTGATGTGGGTTGTCCCTTTGGCAAGAGAGGCAGCCATAACAATGTTGGCTGTTCCTGTTACGGTGATCTTGTCAAAGATGATGTGCGCACCTTGTAGACCGTTGGGCGCTTCGGCTTGGATATAACCGGCATGAATAGTGATCTTGGCACCCATCTGCTCTAGGGCTTTGAGATGCAAGTCGATCGGACGTTGACCAATAGCACAACCGCCCGGGAGGGAGACTTCACAGTGGCCAAAACGTGAAAGGAGCGGACCAAGGACCAAGATAGAAGCACGCATCGTCTTGACAATGTCATAAGTCGCTATAGTGTTAGTGAGACAGCAAGTGTTGATCTCGACACTGTTTTCATCTGTAAAAGAGAATGTTCCACCCAGGTTTTCAATGAGTTTTAACAAGGTTTTGATGTCAACAACAGAGGGCATATTGCCGATCTTTACTGTGTTGTTGGCAAGCAGTGTCATCGCAATGATCGGCAAGGCAGCATTTTTTGCGCCCGAGATTTTTACATTGCCCTGAAGTTTGACCGGGCCGGTGATTTCTAAGTAGTCCATCGTGCTCTCTTCTTTTAAGTGTGGAAGTATAAAACAGAGTAGGTTTATCGCAGGTAAAATATCTGTTTAACTATATGATATTTTTATATATTAAGAGGTTTTGCATTGGTATAATAGGGCAATTTAATTTGTCGTTTTCCTAAAGGACCCTTGTGAGCACAGCATTAGAGAGATTAAAAGCACTGACTACTAAGATATCAAGTTATGAATTGGCTCGAAAAGAGAACCTTCGTACCCTAGAAACACTTTTTGATACTTTGAAACTGGGTGAAAAAGTGGGTGATTTTCATGAGGTCTTTGAGTTTAAAGCGATCAATCTCTCTGGTATATCGTTAGCCGAAGATGATATTGGTACGATAAAAGAGGGAAAGTACCTTCAGATCATCGGTATTAAGTACGATAGAGAGGCTAAGGTCAAAAACAGAAATATCTCACTTGGTTATTATGGCCGTGTCGAGAAAGTCGATGTCGATGTTCGCAATACGATCGTCAAGTTCATCATTGCATGGCGCTTTGAAAAGAGTTTTCGTACGCTGGAACACTACTACACGATGTTGGAAAAGCTTCCAAAAAGTGAAGAGACCAGTGCTGATCTATCTTGACCTTGAGACGACAGGGCTGGAAGAGGCAGACCGTATCTGTTCTCTTGGCCTTATTATTGACAACGCAGATGACTGTCTGACAAAAGAAGAATTTGTTAAGCCATCACTCAAGATCAGACCGGAAGCGATGGCGGTGCACCACATCACCAATGAGATGGTGAAAGAAGCGTCTTCTTTTGATGACGCAAAGATTTCGACGCTTTTACAAGAGCACAATAGCAGTGAGAACATACTGGTGGCACATAATCTCAGTTTTGATCTGGCAATGTTGGCAAAAGAGGGCTTTTTCTGGAAAGGGGGTGTCATTGATACGCTTAAGTGCTCACGACATCTCATCGATGAGATCGACCGCTTTTCACTGCAGTTTCTGCGTTACGAACTGGGGCTGTATCGTAGTGAAGAAAAAGAGGCTGAGAAACTGGGTTTAGAGCTCAAAGCGCATAGCGCACTCAGTGATGCCCTTCATGTCAAACTTTTACATCACTACCTGAATGAGATGGCCGATGATGAGAAGTTAATGGAGCTGACCATTGAACCGGTACTGATCAAAAAGCTTATTTTTGGAAAGTATAAAGATCACTACCTTGAAGAGGTGGCGATGAACGATGCAGGCTATCTTCGTTGGATGTTGGACCAAGCGATCGACGAAGATCTTGAGTACAGTATAAAATATTATCTAGGGCACCTCTAAAAACCCTAGATATTCTCAGAGGGAAAAAGAGAGGTAAGATGGTGTAAAATCTTTTTTGAGTCATAGCCAAGGCTACGGCGATGAAAAGTTTTATGCCAGGTTGCCTCTCTTTTGCCCTCCCTTTGGGCGATACAGAGAAACACACACTCTGCGTTGGCTCTTTTCGCCTTAGCTTCGGCTAGGGCTTCAAAGTACCGCCTTGACTGTGAATTCCTCTGTATCGCTGAGGCTATCTAGGGTTTTTAGAGGTGCCCTTTACAAGGATTATGATTTATGGCAAAACCCATAACAAAAAAGATCATCTCAGGAAAGTACAAAGGCAAGACGCTTAATCTTCCTTCTATGACCACTACCCGCAGCTCTAAAAGTATTGTCTTGGAGTCTTTTTACAACACGATACAGTTTGATATTATCGATGCCAACTTTGTGGAGCTTTTTTCAGGCAGCGGTTCGATTGGTTTAGAAGCACTGAGCCGTGGTGCTAAACAGATCTTTTTTATGGAGAGAGACCGCAACGCGTTGCAGGTGTTGCAAGAGAACATCGCACAGACTGACCCAAGTGCATGTGAGGTCTATCGTGGCGATACCTTTGAAAATATTGGCGCTGTTGTCAAACGCCTAAAAAATATGAATGAAGATGCTTACTTCTACATCGACCCGCCATTTTCGATTCGTGAAGGGCATGAAGATATCTATTTGAAAATGATCAACCTTATAGAGACGTTGCCTGCTGATGTTGTTAAACTGATTATTGTTGAACATATGACAGGGCTTGAACTGCCTGAGACAATGGGTGCTTTTAGCAGAACAAAGTCGAAGAAATTTGGTAAGACCTCTTTGAGTTATTTTGGAGTAGATTCTTACTAAACGTAGAAAAGAATATAATTATTTTGTGATAAATAAGAATTCTTCTATTATACTTTCGCACTATTAAGTACTACTAATTTTATTATGGTGATGTTCATATGCGCTTTTTCTTAGTTTTTCTCTTCTTTACTCTATCTGCAACATTGCTGTTTGCAGAATCAACATCTTCTGACAGTATGGGGTTTGTTGAGATACCGGAGCTGAAAGCACTGTCAAAACCTGTTAGAGCGAAAGATGAGAGCAAAGAGGCCTTTTTAGAACGTGTCAGAACACTCCATAATGAACG
>JAUWLG010000142.1 GCA_030613795.1 Helicobacteraceae bacterium | reverse complement strand
CGCTGACATCAATACCAAATACGGCTTTAGTGCTGTTGCCGAAGGTACGATGAATGCTGAAGACGAAAATGGCTTCCTAAGCGTTGATGCGGTCTTTGACAACGACGAACTGCGTACGATCTTTACCTATTTTCAAAAAGGTGAGGGTGAGTGTTACACCAAAGAGCAACAGATGATCACTCAACATTTTCATCCACTCTCGTTTTTTCGACGCAAACGTGCTTTAAAGCTCATTAAACACGAAAAGATCTCACTTTACGACAAAGATGATAAAGCACTGTTGGTATTTTCACTCTCAGAGTAAACAGTAAGATGTGACGCCTCTTGAAAGTGCTCACATAATCTCTATACTTTCACTTCTTGCCCCTTTTTTTATTGAGTCACTGTAAAACAACTCCTAAGAAAACAGAAAATATCTTCAAAATATAATAATTACTAATGAAAATAGCATTTAGATTATATGTAATTGTAATAATCTGTTATAAGAAAAGATAAATCTTGTTACGTATATTCACATATATTTATATCATAAATTGTTAATAATTATTTTCAAGAAGAAAAAATAAATAAGATAAAGTTATGGTATTTTGTTATAGTTTGGAATTAAAAACTCTTTAAGCCCCTAAAATAGGGGATATAAAAGAATGCGACAGAGATGCAAGCAAATCATAGTTATAAATTGAATTGATATGAATTATTCAAAATACTTAATTTGTCTCTATCACAGAAAAATCACAATAAATTTAAAAAAATATTCTTTTGAGGAAAAAGAAATTATTATATTAGAATGTTCCTGTTAGCTTGATCGACAGGCAAATATAACATCAAGGGAAAAAATAATGGAAATGAATCGTCGTAATTTACTTAAACTAGGTGCAGTAAGTGCTGCTGCAACTGTTGCTAGTGTTGCCTTAACAGGTTGTTCAAAAGATGCAGAGGCTGCAGCTCCGGAAGCTGCTGCTGCAGCTCCGGCTGCTGAGCTTATCGGTAAGCACAGTGTTGTTGTTATCGGTGGTGGTATTGGTGGTCTTACGGTTGCTAATAACCTTAAAAAGATGCGTAAAGATACAGACATTCTGGTTATCGAGAAAAATGATACATTTATGTCTTGTCCGGTATCTAACACATACATCGGTAAGCTAAAGGGAATGAGCCTTGGTTCATTTATCTTTGATTATGCACAACCGATTGAAAAGCACGGCTATAACTGGTTGACTGCTGAAGTTCAAGGCATCGATAGAGAAGCTAAAGTTATCCATACGACTAAAGGTGCAGTCGGTTACGACATCCTAGTACTGTCTCCGGGTATTGCATACAATTACGAAGCACAGTTTCCAACATGGTCAAAAGAGAAGATCGCTCATGTACAACGTACAGCACCTGCGGCACTGATCCCAGGACATGAGCATGTTATCTTAGAGCGTAACCTTAACAACATGGATGATGGTGATGTCATCATTACTATCCCTAGTGGTAAGTTCCGTTGTCCTCCTGCACCGGCAGAGCGTGCTTCAATGGTTGCAGCATTTATGAAAAAAGAGGATATCCAAGGTAAGGTCATCATGATGGCTGAAGGCGGTGGTTTTGCGAAAAAAGGCGCTTTCTTAGAGTCTTGGAAAGAGATCTATGGTGATAAGATCGTATTTATGCCAAACACGAAAGTTGTTGACGTAGATCCTGTTACTAAAAAAGTGACGTATGAGAAAAAGGACGGTGAGACTGGAACAATGGGTTATCAGGTACTAAACCTTATCCCAAAAAATAAGGCTAATCCAGTTGTCGCTATGGCAGACCTTGAGGTCTCTGCAGATACATTTGGAAAAGTTGCAATGGCCGGTTGTACTTTCCAGACAAAATCAGATGCTAACGTCTTTGCTGTTGGTGATGTTGTTGGACACGCTATCCCACCAAGTGGTCAAACGGCTAACTGGGCTGGTAAGCAGTGTGCTAAAGAGATCGCAGCACGTCTTGACGGCGGTAAATACTCACTGCCTGTTGAGAAGACTCCAGTTAACGCCGGTAATGTTTGTTACTCAATGGTTGGTGACAATCCGGAAGAGGCGATCATGGTTACACACGATTTTAGCTGGACTGGTTCTGTTATCAAAGGTAAAGGTAATGTTCCTAAAGATGCTGCTTCTGGTAAGTATCGTTCAAAAGGAACAGCTAAAGCACTTCGTGACTGGTATCGCGGTCTAATGGCAGATCTTTTCGCTTAAGTGTTAAGGTCACGGTTGTTTAGACCGTGACAATTGCGCCAAAGGATACACTCTTTTGGCGTTTATAATGCCATTATAGACATCCCTCAAAGCCCCTAAAAAAGCCACAAAAACAAATTTTCTTCATGAGATGGTTATTGTGGCTTTTTTAGAGACTTGATGTCTCAAAACAGATTTTAGGAATAGTTATGAATAGAAGAAACTTTTTAAAAGTTGCATCAGCTACCGGAGCAATGGTTGCGGTATCGCCATCATCGATCATCCAGAAGCTTTATGCAAGCAATGGACTGATGTATACCGCTTATGAGCGTGTTCAGCTTGTGGGAGCAGACGGTGCACCGATTAAGGCCAGTGCGCTTAAAAAAGAGACGAACTACATGTTTAACTATCCACACGTTGGAACACCGGCGATGCTTTTAGACCTTGACGACCCAAGTGCTAAAGATGTTACACTTAAGACTGAAGAGGGTGAGGAATACCTTTGGAAGAGTGGAGTAGGTGCAAAACGTACCATCGTTGCTTACTCTGCTATCTGTTCACACCAGCTTGCCCACCCAACACCAAGTGACAGTTTCTTGCAGTATGTCCAAAAAGACAAAAAGACCATGGCGTATAAAAACAGCGGTGTTATCGTCTGTTCATCACACCTCTCAGCGTTTGAAGCGAAAGAGGGTGCTAAACGCCTCTCAGGCCCGGCAGTCGATCCTCTAGCTTCTGTTGTCATTGAAGTGGCTGAAGATGATACAATCTGGGCAGTAGGTGTACTTGGTGCAGACCGTTTCCATGCTTACTTTAAGACATTTAAACCAGAACTAAAAGAGTTCTACGGCGGTAAACGCAAGGCAAAAAAACTTGTCAAGATCAGTGCTAAAACAGTGGTGTTAAATGAGTACACCAAAGAGATCATCCAATACTAAAGAGGTATCATGAAAATATTAAAATCAATTACAGCAGCCCTATTACTGACAGTAGCAGTATCTGCAAGTGCAGCTAACGCTCAACAACTTAAGCTTAAAAGTGACATGCGTTCGATGTTAAGTGCGATGGAAACGATCCAGAGTGGTGGTTTTTATAAAAACGAAGAGAGCATCAGAGAAGGTGTCAAGCGTCTTAAAAAAGGTCTTAGCTCACTGCGTTCAAGTGATGCTAAAAAGTATCTTCCTAAAGACCAGGCTTATGCAGACAAATTTGCAAACAAACGTGCTGATATGATCGCTATGTATGCAGACGATATTATTGTTTCAATGAATAGCGACAATTGGGAAGATGCACTTAACGACTATCAACAGATACTCAACCAGTGTACATCGTGTCACCTTCGTATTCGTTCTTGGTAGAACACCGCTACTGTGAGTCATGCTCACAATAGTTTTACCTCTATACCTCTATTCAAATTCATTTAACAACCTCTTATAAGCTTTGTAGACGTGTTTTTATGCGTATATATTGTGCAAAAATCTACAGATAACTATCTTTGATTACTAAAATATTGTTTATTGATTGCAAATCTTTTGTTAATATCCATACATAACAATTTTAGGAGAGATTATGCTCGAAGATAAAGTACGCTGGAACGAAAGACACATAACTAAACCTATCTCTGGCAATGTGGCAAAGATAGTAGAAAAGTACACTTCTATGGCAACAGTTGGTGACGCTTTGGATATTGCTGCCGGAGTAGGGCGTAATACCCACTTTTTGGCTGAGAAGGGTTTTATGGTTGATGCTATTGACTATTCTGATTATGCTCTCTCTCAGATCAAGAATATGGCAACGATCAATAAGATAGAAGCAGACCTTGATACCTACAAAATAAAGTTCAATGCGTATAACCTTATTGTCAATTGTAACTTCTTGGAAAGACGCCATTTTCCTCAGATCAAGGAGGCGTTAAAAGAGGGAGGTCTTCTCATCTATGAGACATTTATTGTGACGCATGGCGAAGGCTACCACCAACCAAGTAACTTAGACTTTGTATTACGCAAAAATGAGCTGTTACATGCCTTTATAGGGCTTAATATTATTTACTATGAAGAGAGGGATGAAGTCAATTTACAAGGTGAGAAAGTGAAGGTAGCTTCACTGGTAGCCCGCAAGGCATAGGCTTTGCTAAGGCTTATGCTTTGTTAGGGAGCAGTTTTTCCATCAGTGCGATGTGGTAATTCTCCTGATAGTTGATAAAATCAAAAAATTGCGATAATTCTGTGTCATTTACTGCTTCAGCAAGAGCACGACACTCCTCTTTTGCGTTCTCTTCTTCTTTAATTCCGTTGACAATGAACTTCTCAATATCAGTGATCTTGTAGGTGAGCTCATGGAGCTCACGAGGCAATGCCAATATACCCATCTGTGCCATCATGTTGCCAAATGATTTAAGATGGAAATGTGATTCATCTATGAGATCTTGAAAGACGTTGAAGTGGAGCAGGTTGTCGGTTCGTGCCTGCATGTAGGCATAAACTAAGATAAGCTCATACTCTTTGTAAGACTCTTCAAACAAGAAGATAGTCAGAGAGTCTGTCTGTACAGTACCGAGGG
>JAUWLG010000197.1 GCA_030613795.1 Helicobacteraceae bacterium | reverse complement strand
CGTAAAAAATAGTAACGTTTTATGCAGCAAGCCATCACCGTCTCGACACTCAACGAACAGATCAAAGGGCTTCTAGAGAGCACCTTTGTCCGTGTCTATGTCGAAGGTGAGCTCTCCCGTATTACCCATCATAACAGCGGCCACATCTACTTTACCCTCAAAGATTCAGGTTCGGCTATCAGCGGGGTGATGTTTAGAGGAAATGCTTCTAAGTTGAAGTTTCGTCTGGAAGAGGGGCTTAAAGTCGTTGTTGAGGGTGCCATTACTCTTTACAAACCACGCGGCTCGTACCAGATCAACGCCTTTAACATCGAACCTGCCGGTCATGGTGCTTTGGCACTTGCTTTTGAGCAGTTAAAAGCTAGATTGAGTGAGCAGGGATATTTTAACCCTGAGATCAAAAAGCCTATGCCAAAGTTTCCTAAGCGCATCGCTCTTGTCACCTCTGCAACCGGTGCAGCACTTCAGGATATGCAGCGTGTTGCCGCACATCGTTACCCCTTGACGGAACTATATATCTATGACACCATTGTTCAAGGTGACAGTGCAGCCCCTTCCATCGTCAATGCTATTCAAGCAGCCGATGCACAAGACTTTGATGTCATTGTCGTGAGTCGCGGCGGCGGAAGCATGGAAGATCTCTGGGGCTTTAATGAGGAGATCGTGGCGAATGCCATCTATCAGGCAAAGACGCCTATCGTCTCAGCTGTCGGTCATGAGATCGACTGGCTTATCAGTGACTTCGTAGCTGACCTGCGCGCACCGACACCGAGTGCCGCGATGCAGATGATCTTACCTGACCAGAATGAGCTTCTGCAAACTATTGACATGCTCTCGCAGCAGATGGGTCAGAATATGCAGCAAAAACTCTACAGTGCCAATGAGAGGTTAGAGCATCTAAAAAGTTCATATGAACGCAACTCCATTGAACAGCGTATTAAAAACAGGTTGGACGAGATCGCTCAGTTAAAAAGCCGGTTTGAGCAAAGCATGGGCTACACCCTTGAAAATAGAACACGTCAGCTTACGCCTATCGCCGAAAACCTGACACGTCAGGCAAACAGTAATCTCATTCAAAAACAGAACACGCTTACGACACTGATGCAAGCACTCCAATCTCAAGACCCTAAACTAAAAAGTAAAAAAGGCTTTGCTCAGATCACTAAAGAGGGTAAAGTACTTGACCTCTCAGAGTTAGAAGTTGGCGACAGTTTTGAAGCAATGGATGCTTTTCGAAGTGTTACTGCCAAAGTTGAAAATGTCAAACAGTTCTAGAAAATATCCGCTTACATAACTTGTTCTAAATCAATAGCCCTATAATCTCTATTTGTTATACTCAGTCCAAAAATAAGGGCATCTCTGATAACCCATAAGGATTACAACCATGAATTACCCAACTTTTTTCGATGAAGTAGAGACGATAGAGATGAAAGATCCGCTATCAAATGTGCTAGGCAGCCTTGAAGATGGCGATGTGACATTTAACTATCTTGATGTTGTAAAATCGGCAGGGCATAGTTGTCCAACAGTTGCCGGTGCATACTTGATGACATTGAAGGCACTTCAAGCATTGTACCCTCACGAGACCCCTGTTCGAGGAAACGTTAAAGTTGCATTTAAAGAGCCGATGGAAGAGGGGGTTGCCGGAGTGATCGGCAACGTCATTTCTCAGATCACCGGTGCAACTGACAAGAGTGGGTTTAAAGGCCTTAACGGTAAATTCGCACGTCACTCATTGATGGATTTCAATTCTGATATCAGTTCAAGCGCACGATTTACACGTGTTGACACTGGGTCAAGTGTAGATGTTTATTACAACCCAAACATTGTACCGCCGCTACCTGACATGCAGCCACTAATGCAAAAAGTGATGAGCGGCGCGGCTGAACCTGAGGATATAAAAGCCTTCGGAATATTTTGGCAAGAACGTGTAGAACGTATACTTATAGACAACAGTGATAATGCCGAGATGCTTCGAGTAGAAAAAGTCTAGTTTACTCTGAAGAGATCTTTGAACCGACATCATCGTCGCTGTAGATACTATGTGTCCCATCACAAAAGGGAAGGTTATTTGAACTTTTACAGCGGCAGAGATGATAGGCTTTTGTCTTCTCTACGGTAAACTCTTTTGGCTCGCATGATGTACCTTCATGACTTCCGTCACAAAAGAGACCATTTTTACTGCGGCCGCACATACAAAAATAGTAGGTTTCCCCGGCTTCTAGTTGAGCACCTTCCGGTTTATTGAAAAAGACAATCGCATCTTTACACATGACAAATCCTTTAATAGTATTGTATTAGTATACACCAATTTAATTCTTCGATATAGACAGTATAATGTCACATCTATAATCCCAAACCTTTTGTAATTTGGGATGAACAAAGAAGTATTTATGAGCACTAAACTATTTTCAAACCTCCCTTTAGAAAAAGCAATGATCGACAACTTGGACTCAATGGGTTACGCTGAGATGACAGCGATCCAAGAGCAGAGCCTTCCTTTGACCTTAGCGGGTGAAGATGTCATCGCCAAAGCCAAGACCGGTAGTGGTAAGACAGCGGCCTTTGGTCTGGGTATGTTGCATAAATTGGATGTCAAGAAATGGAAAATCCAGGGACTAATTATGTGTCCTACGCGTGAGTTGGCTGATCAGGTGGCTAATGAGCTTAGAAAGCTTGCCCGTTTCAAACACAACATCAAGATCTTGACACTCTGCGGCGGGATGCCGTTGACGCCACAGCGTATCTCTCTTGAACATGGTGCGCATATTATTGTTGGAACACCGGGGCGAATTCAAGATCATATAGGCAAAGAGACACTCGACCTCTCTCATGTCAACACCCTTATCTAGGATGAGGCTGACCGTATGTTAGACATGGGCTTTTTAGATGACATTAAACAGATCATTTCGCACATGCCACGTGATCGTCAGACCATGCTTTTTTCAGCGACTTATCCTGATGAGATCGGTTTTTTAAGCCGTACTATTATGCGAAACCCTAAAACTGTCAGTGTTGAGCACCATGAAGAGAAGCCAAACATCACACAGACCTTTTATAAAACAAGTGAGTCTGAAAAAGATGCTGATCTTTTAAAGCTTCTTCTTCACCATCAGGCAACTTCAACAATTATATTTTGTAACATGAAGATTACCTGTGACGAGGGGAGTGGTTATTTAAACGACATGGGGCTTTATGCACTTGCACTTCATGGTGATCTTGAACAGCGTGAGCGTACAGAAGTCTTGGCACTTTTTAGTAACGGAAGTGCTTCGATCTTGGTAGCTACTGATGTTGCGGCTCGTGGGCTTGATATCAAAGATCTTGACTTGGTTGTAAATTATGAGATACCAAATCAGAGTGAAGTCTATGTCCACCGCATTGGTAGAACAGGACGTGCAGGTAAAAGCGGTACTGCTGATACTCTTTATACGCCTAGAGAAGCATCAAAGATAGAAGATATTGAGGCAGAAATAGGCGAGGGTGTTGACTATGGATATATAGACAAACTCAAACATAACGATCTCTATTCACCAAAATATACAACGTTAAGAATCGATGGTGGTAAAAAAGACAAGTTGCGTCCTGGCGATATTGTTGGGGCTATTACTTCGGACAAAACGATTAAGGGTGATGAAATCGGTAATATTAATGTTACGGCTATTCGCTCTTATGTCGCGGTTGAACGTGCAAAAGCCAAGATGGCTTTTAATCTTATTCGTGATGGGAAGATGAAGGGACGCAAATTTAGAGTCCATCTTTTAGATTAATAAGTTGGTTCGACTATTTGATTTTTTGTTGAGAGTTGAGTTTTAATCGACTTTGCTCTTTCCTTTTTTACTTGTAAAAAACGAAACCAAAAAGCGCGCGTGACGGCTTCGAGGTGAGAACCGTAAATAAAAGCCAACCGCTTGG
>JAUWLG010000183.1 GCA_030613795.1 Helicobacteraceae bacterium | reverse complement strand
AAACATGTCTCTAAAGAGGTCGTAAAACGTTATGTACGTGACATTAAGTCAGCTGATTCCTGGAGTATGTTTAAGATCATGGCTGACTTTGTCAAAGGCTTTGACGAGCTGGGTGAGTTAGGTCCGGCTGTCACTATTTTTGGAAGTTCTAGACTAAAAGAGGATAGCAAGTACTACCAGATGGCGCAGGAGCTTGGTAAAAAGCTGGCTGCCAAGAAGTTTAACGTGCTGACCGGTGGGGGTCCGGGTGTTATGGAGGCGGCAAATCGCGGTGCCTTTGAACATGGTGGAGTGGAGTCAATAGGTTTGAACATCGATCTGCCTTTTGAGCAGACCCAAAACCCCTACACCACAAAAGAGGAGAGCTTTGACTACTTCTTTTCACGCAAGGTGATGTTGGTCAAATACTCTTTAGCTTACGTTATCTTCCCAGGCGGCTTCGGCACACTCGATGAGCTTTTTGAAGCCTTGACCCTGGTGCAGACCCGTAAAGTAGAAGGGGTTCGTCTCTTTCTTGTTGGAGAAGATTTTTATAATCCGCTGATCGACTTTCTCGAAGAGTGCCTGATCTCCCATGGGATGATCGATGCCGAAGATATTGCGCTGATGACCATCAGTGATGACCTTGATTTTGTTGTCAGAGAGATCGAAAAATCGCTTAAGGTGCAGTTGACAGGTCTTAAAGAAGAGGGACTTGAAAACACCAAATACTTTAACACCCTCTCTAAGTTCTTTGATGACCGCAAGATCAAGTCGGGTAAAGATTCATAAGCCTCTTGCATTTCTTTACTTAACAAGTTAAATAGTAAGGATAGCCTCACGGTTAGTCTCTTTTTGATATTATTACAGACAATAATTTATAAAACTCACATATCTGTGAGTCGAGAGCAGACAAGATGGCAAAAAAGAAAGTATTGATCGGAATGAGCGGCGGTGTTGATTCGACCGTTTCAGCGATGTTGTTACAAGAGGACGGTTATGAGGTAGAAGGTCTCTATATGCGACTTCACTCTAAACCGGGCTACCATGAAGTCCATCAGGCACGTGCGCAAAAAGCGGCAGACTTTGCGGGTATTAAACTCCATGTTCTAGACTTGGAAGAGACCTTTAAAGAGAAGGTTATAAACCCGTTTATTGAGACCTATAAAGAGGGTAAGACCCCCAACCCGTGTGCCTTGTGTAACCGCAGCCTGAAGTTTGGCGAGATGATGAAGTTCGCTGACAAGATCGGTGCGGACTATTTGGCAACAGGACACTATATCCAACATGACGGTACCTACTTGCTCCAAGCAGAAGATGACACTAAAGACCAATCGTACTTTCTCTTTTACATTGACAAAGCCATCGTTCCCCGTCTTATCTTTCCTCTGGGTACACGCCATAAAAAAGATATTAAAGCGTATGCTTCAAAGATCAAAGGACTGGAGTCATTTGCATCACAAGCGGAGTCGAGTGAGATCTGCTTTGTTGAGACGACTTATACGGATGTACTTAAAGACTATGTCCAGGTCGATCAGCCTGGCGAAGTGCTTGACAGTGAGGGCAATGTTGTAGGTGAGCATAAAGGTTATATGCACTACACCATCGGAAAGCGTAAAGGCTTTACGGTCAAAGGGGCGCATGAACCGCACTATGTGACCAAGATCATCCCGGAAAAAAACCAGATCGTTGTCGGTTTGAAACCGGAGCTTGAGTGTTTTGACGTTGAGATCAAAGATATCAACATGTTTGACGATCGTACCAGCTTCGACACAACAGTAAAACTGCGCTACCGTACCCACGCAGTGCCGTGTCATGTGGAGATCACAGGCGATACGGCTACGATTAAACTGCAAGAACCGGTGCTAGGTGTCGCTTCGGGGCAGGCCGCAGTTTTTTATGATGACAACAGACTTATAGGCGGCGGTTGGATCATCTGATTTAGAGTGCTTTTTCAGGCACTTTAAATAGCTACTTTTTATTCTTTAACCACCCCTCAGACTCATACGATATAATTCCATTATTATTTATAAACCCAAAAGGTGACCCATGCGCGGATATAAGATTTTTGCCGGTACTTCTTCTGTTGACTTTGCTCAAGCGATCTGTAAGACACTTGATGTTCCTGTAGCCAAGGCTGATGTTAAACGTTTCTCAGATGGTGAGATCTCTGTTCAGATCGCTGAAAGTGTTCGTGGACGTGACGTCTTTATCGTTCAGTCTACTGGAGCACCGTCTAATGACAACCTGATGGAACTGCTTATCATGACCGATGCACTTCGCCGATCTTCTGCTAACTCTATTACGGCTGTTGTCCCTTATTACGGTTATGCTCGTCAAGACCGTAAAGCGGCACCTCGTGTACCGATCACGGCCAGACTGGTAGCGGACATGTATGAGACTGCAGGGATTGACCGTGTTGTGACTATCGACCTTCATGCCGGTCAGATACAGGGCTTCTTTAGCATTCCGGTAGACAACCTTTACGGCTCTATTATTTTTAAAGAGTATGTTCAGTCTAAAAACTTTAAAAACCCTATTGTCGCTTCACCGGACATCGGTGGTGTTGCACGTGCACGTTACTTTGCAAAGCAGCTGGGTCTTGAGATGGTCATCGTTGATAAACGTCGTGAAAAAGCAAATGAGTCAGAGGTGATGAACATCATCGGTGATGTTGAAGGCAAAGATGTCATCATCGTAGATGACATGGTCGACACAGCCGGAACAATGGTTAAGGCAGCGACAGCACTCAAAGCCAAGGGCGCAACGTCAGTAATGGCAATTGCAACGCATGGTGTTCTAAGCGGTAAAGCATACAGCAACCTGAACAGTGATGGTTTGGATGAACTTTGTATTTCAGACACACTTGTCACAAAACCGCATGACAGTATCACCGTACTTAGTGTTGCACCTCTTTTTGCTGAGGTTATTCGTCGTGTTTACCACAACGAGAGTGTCAACTCACTTTTCGCATAGCGAAATCCAAAATCTAAACGGCCTCGGCCGTCTCTTCGGAAACATATGAAAATAGAACACATTAGAAACTTCTCCATCATCGCCCACATTGACCACGGTAAATCAACCTTGGCAGACCGTATTATTCAAGAGTGTGGCGCGGTCAGTGATCGTGAGATGACGGCACAGATGATGGACACGATGGACATCGAACAAGAGCGCGGTATCACTATTAAAGCACAGTCGGTTCGTCTTGACTATGTTAAAGACGGCAAACACTACAATCTTAATCTTATCGACACACCGGGCCATGTTGACTTCTCTTACGAAGTGAGTAAGTCACTTGCCTCATCTGATGGGGCTCTTTTGATCGTTGATGCGGCGCAGGGTGTTGAAGCACAGACGATTGCCAATGTCTACCTTGCACTCGACAATGATCTTGAACTTCTTCCTGTTATCAACAAGATCGATCTTCCTTCTGCAGAACCAGAACGTGTAGCAGAAGAGATAGAGACGACGATAGGGATCGATGCTACTGATGCGCTTATGATCTCTGCTAAATCAGGTCTTGGTATTCCTGAACTGCTTGAAGCTATTGTAGACCGTATTCCGCCACCTGAGGGTGATCCTGATGCACCGACTAAGGCGATCATCTATGACTCATGGTTTGACCCGTATTTAGGCGCCTTGGCACTGGTACGTGTTTTTGACGGTCAGATCACTAAAAACCAGAACGTACTGTTGATGAGCACAAAAGAGCATCATCAAGTTCTTGACTTGATGTACCCGCACCCGCTTAAACGTCAAAAGACAAAAGCGATCAAGACAGGTGAGATAGGGATCGTTGTCTTGGGACTTAAAGAGGTCCACTCTGTCAATGTAGGTGACACTATTACGGACATGAAAAATCCGACAGCTGAACCGGTAGGTGATTATGAACCGGCGAAACCGTTTGTCTTTGCAGGGCTCTATCCTATCGACACAGACAAGTTCGAAGAGCTTCGTGATGCACTGGACAAACTAAAACTTAACGACTCTTCACTCTCATACGAGCCGGAGACTTCGGTTGCTCTTGGTTTTGGTTTCCGTGTCGGTTTCTTGGGTAT
>JAUWLG010000289.1 GCA_030613795.1 Helicobacteraceae bacterium | reverse complement strand
AAAGCAGCTTTGCTGCATACCTACATTATTCATTTTTCACTTTTCATTTTTAATTACGCAAGCAGCATATTAGTACCGACTGCTACTGATACTACACCAGCAATCATAAAAGTTCGACGCACAGTGGTTAAGTTGGTCAATAAACGTCTATTAAAATAGAGAATCAACACGCCAAAACTGACAAAGACCAAAGAGACACCTGCAACAAAGGAAAAGACTATCGTCCACTCTACAGGCACACCATTTAACATGCCCAATGTTACTAGCATCCCTCTTACGCCACCTATACCCATCAAAGCACCCATACTCAGAGCAGAGGCAGAGGCAGCACGGTTGCTATGAGTATGGCTCTTTCCAAAATAGATGTGTATGTGTTCTTGGTTTTCGTGAATGTGTTTGTTGAGTTGAATACGCTGTGTAAAGACCATAAATAACAGATAAAGTCCCATAGCGATAATCACACTAGAAGAGATAACATCACCGTAAGCGGTGATATCTTCAGGTATAAGATACATCTGCATCAATTTGGCAAAGACAAAGAGCATAAGACCATGACCAAAGGCAAACATCAAGGTAATCATCAAGGTCTTTTTCATTGACTTGCCAATTGAAAAGTCGGCTATTGCTGTAAGATGGTCCGGTCCAAATGCGTGTAACACACCGTACCAAAAAATAAGAAGATACCCTATTTCCATCTCTACGCCTAACGTGCAAATATATAAGACTCTGTAATAATCCTATGCTCAATTATAATACGTGCATGTAAATTAAACCTAAATCCATGTCATTCTTATATGTTTTCAGGACTTAATTCACCATATTGATGTAGAGTAGTATTATGAAATGGTTAAAAGAGTGTCTCTATTGTCAACAAAACCTTTATCATCTAGGTGATGGCATGTTGAAATGCAGCCACTGTAAAAAAAAGCAGAGCCCTGAACGTATCAATAAAGTATTGACGCTCATAAACTGTTTCACACACGATGAGACAGCACTCAGTGTCTCCAATCGTCTCAGACTCTCTTATGTCTCCGTCCATAACTACTATGAGACCTTTCGTCAACTCTGTGCCATGATCTGTGAGACGCAGTATGAAGCGATCCGCCATCTAAACTGCGAGTATGAAGAGTATTTCTATCTAGAACAGAGCAAACGCCGTCAAAAAACAGCTATCTTTGATGCCCATAATTTTCTGAGTTTTGACTATGAAGGACATCTTTATAATATCATCATGCCCTCCTTGCAACAGTACCGCCAACAATTTATAGATGATAACCTCGAAGATGTCTATAACAGTGAGTTTATACGATTTAAACGAAAAAGTCGTATTATTAAAGTCTCAAAACGTTACAACAACATTGTTCTGTTTTGGGACTATTTTGAACGCTCTATCGTACGGTACAAAGGGGTGAGCAACGATACCTTTGCTTTTTATCTGAAAGAGATAGAGTTTAAGTTCAACCACAATAAAAGTAGACAGCAAGAGTTGTTACAAGAAGCCTATTTTGAAAGGAAAGGTCTATGAATGATGCAAACTATGCGATTCTCGGTGTCGGTAATATTTTGGAAAAAGATGACGGTATGGCTGTCTATGCCACTGCTTTTTTAGAGCAGAACTACACTTTTGAACCGGCTATCGATATTATCAATGGTGGTGTCGAGGGTATTAACCTACTCAACCATTTTATGGAGTATAAGTATATCTTGATCCTTGATACCATTGAAATTGACGATAAGCCTGGCAGTATCTACCATATACCCTCATCTGAACTGACCGGCTATGGTCTTAACAGTGGCGGTGCCCATGAGATCGGAGTACTTCAGTGTCTCGACATTCTTGAGATGATGGATAGACCTCTACCTGAGTCTAGTGTACTTGGTATCATTCCTGAAGAGATAACCCTTCATATCGGTCTCAGTGAAACGCTGACAAAACAGTTTACTATATACATAGAAACTGTTGTGAAAATTTTGGAAAAAAATAATTTTAAAGTAAAACAGAAGAGTCAAGCAGACTCATTGAGAGAGGTCATCGAACACTTTGCTTCGCCTAAACGTGACTAAGCCCAAATATCGCAGTAGAGAAATTTAGGCTAAAAACCACGTCCATGTTCAATACTGGGGTTAGCAAACTGATCTAATATCTCTGTTAAGGAGAGCACACTGCCCTGTTTTATGGCTTTTGTACCAACACGTTCGAGCTCTTGTATTATAACATCCATAAATTTGGGCCAAACAGCTATAAGGCTATCACTTAACCCCACCTCAACCGTGATGATATCCTCAGGAACAATACTGATCAAGGTAGTCTCTGCCATCGCTTCTGAGAGTGAACAGATCTGCAGCATCTCTGCGATCTCAACCTCATTGGCCGTCTTTTTGACTAATGAGCCATCAAGGAACTCATCACAGTTTTTGACAGAGATCTCACCGACGGAAAGATCATCTTCTGAGGCGGTGTTGACAATGATCACTTCATCATACTCTTGCAGCAGCGGCATCAGTCTAAAACCCAATGTACCGCCATCCACTATATCAATTTTCGGTTCAAACTCATAATTCTCTTTGAGATATTTTGCGGCATATAAGCCGATACCCTCATCTTTGAAAAAGGCGTTACCCGAACCGATCAAGGCTATTCTTTTACTCATCTCTGTTCCTTGTGCAGTGCATAATAGAGCTGTCCCAATGCAATACCACCGTCATTGACGGGTGTGTCAGTTTGAATATAGTATCGTATTCGCTCTTTTTTAAACTTCTTAAGCAG
>JAUWLG010000294.1 GCA_030613795.1 Helicobacteraceae bacterium | reverse complement strand
GTAAAGCATATTGTTGATCCACATGGTGGTACATTCTACTAAAATGGGACCATCACACTTTTGGATGGCGCTGTAAAGGTCAAGAGGCTCTTCGATGGTGATGAAATTGTCCAAACGCTGTTGCTGGTGAAGTGAAATGCGCTCTTGCATCTCATCATCAAGCAGTTCAGTGGTGGCAAGATAGTAAGGCTTTCTCTTTTGTTGCAGCGTTTTAGTATACTGCTCTGCATTGTAAGATTTGCCGCTTTTGATACCACCTATAAAAAGAGCTTTCATTGAAAACTCTTTCGTGAGAGGGCGTGCGGAAAACGTAAAAGGGGATATCCTTTGTTGTCAAGGGTATTAGGGGTCTTAAGTTTCATTTTCCGTTTTCCGTTTCCCGTTTCCCGATAGTAATTTACCATTTACGCTTCTCCTGTCATCAGTGCTTCAACCCGTGCAGTGATCTCTTGCTGATTCAGGCCCTGCATGTAACCGTAAGCGATAGCGGCTCCGGCGCCTACGCCCTCTTTGGCTTCACCTTCATCATAGAGTTTAAGAACCGGAATATTGGCATCTTCATAACTAAAGTCGGCATAGACCGCCTTGACTCGGAATGAGAGCTGTTTAAGAAGAGCGTTGATGTTGGATGCACCGTCTTTGGCGATCCAGCCTGTGGTGCAGAGCGTGATGCGACGAGGGTCAAACCAGATGGACTCTTTTGTAGAGAGGGCATCGGCGATCAGCAGTGCCGCCGCCATCTGTGTGCCGCCCGCCAAAACGACGTTGAAGCGTTTGGAAGACTCAAGCATAAATCCGGCTGCAAAGAGCAGGGTTTGATCGCTAGTGTGGCCCAGCTTCTTATAGATCGACATATTCGGTTCTATCTTGCCCAAGGCTTGTGCAATGGTCTCCTCTTTAATGGAGACTGGCGACTCTTTAAACGAAGATGCAAAAAGCCCATCTGTTTCCAGACCCAGCGCTTTTATGGCCGCCTGTGCCGTCGTTGTGCCCGATGGGGTGCTTTCACCAAGGATGATGTACTCACCGCTCGGCGTATAGCTTTTGGCATAGGCGCGTCCCTTCTCAAATACGGTTTTGGCATCAAAAGCAGTCGCATCGGTAATAGAGGATGATGGTGTAAGCCCGAGGTCAACCACATCAAGCTGCTGTGGTTGGTAAGCCAGTCCAAGATCGATGATGTTGACGGTTGAAAACGGTGTTAGTGTATGCACCGCACGGGTTAACAGACCCGGTGTTGGGATGCCTGTCGCTGTCTCTGCCATGTTCTCAAGACTAAAGACTTTTCCCGTAACTAAAAACTCGGCATCGAGTGTCGGTGTCAGCGGGATCTTACCCGGGATACCCGCTTGGGTGATCCCCTCGATCTCGCATGTACGTGTGACTGAAGCGGCCAGGATAAAGTCCGCTTTTCCTGTCGGCAGTGAGGTCTGAGTCTGGTCTGAGAGGTTGAAGATCTTCATAAATTTCCTAATATTTAGCGTTAAGCCCAAGATAGAGGCTACGACCAGCTGTGGCGTAACCATCGACAGTCTGATAATACTCGTCTGTTATATTATCAACTTTACCATAAACGGTGATATAGTCATTGACTTTGACATTGGAGACAAAGTTAGCAACGACGTATTTCCCTGTTTGCGCACCGCCTTTGTCGTCAAAGTTGTAACGTTCTCCAATGTACTGACCATTAAGCCCTAAGTCGAAATTTTCAGTTGCATAATAGACAGCATTCACATCAACTTGGTCTTTTGGACGGCGTCCAAGCGCTTTACCATCAGCATCTTCTGTCTTTAAGTACGTATAATGTGCAGTGAGCCCGAGCATCTCAAAAAAGTAGTCGGTATAGCCTAGCTCAAATCCTTGGATAATTGATTCTCCTTCAACATTTTGATAATAGCCCGCATACGTAGTGTAGTCAATGATGACATAATCGATCAAGTTAATGATTTTATTGTAAAAACCAGTAACCCATAGCGTTTCATTTCCAAGGGTAATATCGTAAGTTTGTGTCTCTTCAGGAGATAAGTTTAAATTTCCATAAGTTGCATCATAAAGTTGAAATGAGCTTGGAATATTGTAACCTGTACCCGCATTGGCACTAACATAAAAAGTGTCATAAAGATACTGCTTAATACCTATCTTTCCCGTAAATGAGCTATCAAAGTCACTATAACTGTCGTAACGAAGTGATTCAGTTAAGATGGTTGAATCACCGTTAAAGGTGTTGTAGTTTGTAAGAAAAGCAGACGTAGCATCATAGCTTTTGTCGATGTCTACATTGTTAGCTGTTTTATTTTCAAATTGCTGATATGAGGCACCAAAACGCACAAAAGATTTTTCTAGATAGTCAATTTTATCATCAATTTTAACTTCATTAACAGAGCCTACAAAACTATCACTACGATTAAAGGTTGAAAGGTTATATTGCACGGTGATATCATTCAGAACGTCGGTATGTTTATAGGCGAGTTGATAAAAACGATCACGACTATGTGTATAGTAAGGTGTTCCAAAAAAACTAAGTTCATCATTGGTTTTGTCTGCACCTGAACTATCAAACATTACATAACCGTTAATAGATTGAAGTGAGGCCTCAATACGGTCGTTATCTGTAATGTTATAACCCAGTTTAAGATTTAAAGACTCATTTTTATACTGATCTTTTTCTAAACCCAGTTCATCATAACGTTTACCATAATTTGGATCA
>JAUWLG010000089.1 GCA_030613795.1 Helicobacteraceae bacterium | reverse complement strand
CACATATGGCGGTTGAGCGTAATATTCAAGATGTTATTGCAGTCATAGAAAAGCTGGACTTTGTTGCAGCAAAACCAGTAATGATCAGAATCGTCTAATGACTTTTCACTCATAACATTTTATGGTGTTATGAGCACTTTTTCTCTCTAAAAAGATGGCAATTTTTTTTCTCAGTTACGCTTATAAATTGTTTAAACCCTACCGTTTTTCTCTCTCTTTCAAACTTATTAAGTCGCGACACTGTACACTAACTTGCTAAAATAGTGAATAATGCAATTGTGTTAAAAGATTATATTGTTAACTATTTTAATCACAGAACTAGGCAGAACCATGGAAACAATTGATAGCGTATGTACATATTGTGGGGTTGGGTGCGATATCGCAGCTAATGTAGAAGATAATAAAATTGTAAAGATCTTTGCGCATCCTGACGGGGTAGTATCTCAAGGTAAACTCTGTATCAAGGGTAAGTATGGTTATGACTTTGTTGATGCGGATGATAGACTTAGAATTCCTCGTATCAGAAAAAGCTTTTTAGAGAAAAATCCTGATATCAAAGAGGCGGTGGCTTCTTCGTTGGTAGATCTTGATGAGACCTGGTATGAGACGGATCTGGATGGTGCGACAACAGCGTGTGCGATGAAGATCAAAGAGACGCAAAAGAACTATGGTCGTAAATCGATCTGTTCTATCGGTGGGGCCAGAACCTCTTGTGAAAGCTCTTACCTTTTCCAAAAATTCACGCGTCACACATTGAACTCACCGCATGTAGATAACTGTGCCAGAGTCTGTCACTCTCCATCACTTTCAGGTATGCGTGTCACTATTGGTGAGGGTGCTGCTACTAACCCTTACAACGACATCTATAACTGTGAGTTTATGATTGTCATTGGCTCAAATACAACTGAAGCACACCCAATTATCTCAAACCGTATCATTGACGTTGCTCGTGAACATGATAACTTAGCGGTGTTTGATGTACGTGAGATCAAGCTTCACCGCTTCTCAAAATATAAGGCGATCATGCCACATCAAGCTAATCTTTTAACGCTTAATATGCTTGCCTATGTCATCATTGATGAAGACCTTTATGATGATAGTTTCCTTGCGGATAGAACAAAAGGATTTGATGACTTTAAAGACAAGATCATGAATGATCCGTATGCAAATCCTGATTATTACAATGGTATTGAAGGTTATGAATATCTTTCAAAAATGATTCGAAAAGTAGCTCGTGAGTATGCTCTGAAAAAATCTATGATTTTTTGGGGACTTGGAATAACGGAACACATCGATGGCAGTTACGCGGTTATGGCAATGGTTCACTTGGCACTTATGACGGGTAATGTTGGAAAACAAGGTGCCGGACTGATGCCTTTACGTGGTCAAAATAATGTTCAAGGTACTTGTGACATGGGAATGTTACCTTACTACGACCCAGACTATCAAGAACCAAAAGAGGTCGGTCTCATGACACCTCAGTTGGTTGATGAAATGCTTGAAGATAGAGTCAAGGTGGTACTGAATATTGGTGAAGATTTGACACATATCCATCCAAACCTGAACAAGATTGATCGTGCCTTTGAAAAACTTGACATGATCTTTGTCCAAGAACTGTTTATGACAGACATTGCAAATCGTGCAGACATTGTTGTAGGTGTCAAATCAGCGTATGAAAAAACAGGTGTTTATGTTAATGCCATGCGACGTCTGCATCTTTCACAGCCTTTGGTAAAAACAGACTTGCCAGATGACTGGGAAGTGCTTCAAATATTAGACAATAAAATGGGTGGGGACTACAACTATGCCTCTTCTAAAGAGGTATGGGATGAAGTGCAAAAAGTAGCCTACAGACGTTTTAGTGGTGCTGATTATCATAGACTTGAAAAACACCGTAAACGTGGTCTCCAGTGGCCAGTCCATACCGAAGCCACACCTATCCTTCACCAACTCGATTTTCGTACCGATGATGGACTTGGGCATTTTAAATACAACCAGTACAAACTTCGCGGCATGATAAAAGAGATTATGGAGAAGAAACTTACAGGCTATCACCTAAGTACAGGAAGAACACTAGCACACTATAACAATGCAGCACAAACATCACGCAGTGAGAACTTGATGAAACGTTATGATGAAGATGTTTTATTAGTATGTGAAGAAGATGCGGCAGACTTTACAAGTGAGAAAGTGATCCTTAGAAGTGAATTTGGTGAAACAACACCGCTTACGATTAAAATTACCGATAAAGTACAGCCAAAAACACTCTTTTCTACCTTCCACCACGCTAAATCTAAAATCAATGCCCTTTTCGGTGATGCCAGAGATGAGGTTATTTTAACGGCTGCGTTTAAGACGATCAAAGTCGAAGTTATACCTGCATAGACGATGAATCGTGCAAAGGGATATACTAACAAGAAGGGTGCTAAATGCACGCTTTTATTGGATAAAGTAGGATTAGATGGGAGTACGACGTGAGTCGTGCAAAAGGAACAATTGGTGAAGATAAAGCTTGCACCTATCTTCGAACGCTAGAATTTGATATTGTAGACCGTAATGTCTACAGTAAATTTGGAGAGATCGATATCATCGCGATGAAAGATGAGGTCTTGCACTTCATCGAAGTCAAAAGTGCCAATAACTATGAAGTCGCTGTCCAAAACATAACCCCGACTAAAATGCATCGTTTTTTACAGACGGTCGCAAGTTATCAAAAAAAACATCATTTAGACATAGATTACTGTATTGATGCTGTGATCGTCACACCTGACGAAGTGACACTGCTGGAAAATATTACTTTGTAATCTGATTGTAGATTGGCGAAATAGAAAATGCTCTATTCTGTCGTTCCGTACTTGGTACGGTGAGTGGAGCGAAGTGTCCTTGGGTGAATCTACAAGTTTTTAGGTCTTGACAATCTTGATAGAATTATGAACTTTATTGACCCTTTTTCACGACTCGGTATTTTCAGAGAAACACAACTTCTATTCAAAGAGATTCAAAAAGAAGAGCAAAGTTTTTGTAAGTCTCTTTTACTAAAAAAGATCGCCCAAAATATTGAGATTATCACTAGACTTATCAGCAGTATGCACCTCATAGTGCGCTTTATAGTGCAGGTAATGTTTAGAGAGTTTATGGTCTTCAAGTGCTTCTTCGTCTGCCCAAGACTCAAGAACGATAAATTTGTTCGGATCTTGTTCGTATTGAAAGATGTCATACAACAGACAACCGTGTTCATTGCGTGAAGCATCGATCATACTATTTAAAAGAGTCGAGAGCTGTTTTTCATGTCCCTCTTTGGCGATAAATGTAACTTTTTTTGTGATTTTCATAGTAATCCTTTTATAATATATGTATCAAGTGCGGTTTACTGCACGTGAGTTCTCTGCTAAAGAGAACCCAATGTTAACATGAGAATCGTTTAAAAAAGCCAACTGCTTGGCTTTTTTAGGTTCGGAACCAAAAGCGATGTGGAAACACCGCTGTCGGAAAGATGGGCTTTTGCTCATTTGCCGTTTTTTAACTTGGCTTGTTCAAGTTCCCAATATTCCATAGCGAAGATATCGGACTGTTTTAGGCTTTTCCAGCCGCCAAGTTGTTCCCCGATCAACATCGCCTTGATGGTGTGGTTTACAATGTCGGAGATGACTTTAGCCTCTTTCTCGTCTTTGCCAAAGACAACAGCTCCAAAGTCTTTAATGATAGCATATCTTGGGGCAAGATCAAGACAGATGTGCTCACTAGAGGCGTTGTCTGTAAAATACTGTTTATATTGAGTGATAAATTCCTGAAGGGAGTTGTTAATGTCTCCAGCGATAATGGCGGGGAAGGGCTTTATACGAATCACATGCTCTGGTGTCAGTTCACCTTGGGCAAGAATATTCTCAAGGTGTGGCAATACGGACAGTGTGCATGCCTCAGGTGTATCAAGAATAACGGTAGTTATTGGGCAGCCACGTAGTTTTGCGACCTCGTCTGTTAGACCATCAATATAGTCTTGTGAAACACTGTGTTTAGTATCACATCTTGATGGAAGCACGGTATGGGCAGAGATGTACTCTTCTGCTTTTGTGACAAGATCGATATGTTTTTCATAAGACTTTTTAGCATCATCGTCAAAGGTAAACAGACCATGGTTAAGAAGGATGATCCCTTCAAGAGCGTTCCAGTCCACACCCTGTGTCTTGGCATAGATCTCTTTGGACAAGATAAAGCCCGGCATAACATAGTCGATAAGTAGAACATTATCACCGTAGATCTGCTGCAAGGTCTCTTTACCATTTGGTGTATTGGAGATGGTGACAATGGCATCGGTATGGGTGTGGTCAACAAAGGCGAAAGGGACGATGGCATGTAAGATCGCTTCGATAGAAGGGTTTGGTGCATCACTATTGCGCAGGGCAGCACGCTGCTCTTTGACCATCTGTGAATCGCTAAGTTCATCACGTGTCGCCATCTCTTTGAGTACAGCTAGGTCAACAGGTGAAAACCCGGGTTCTTCGATGTCTATAAGGTTCCAACCACTCCCTTTGACATAGAGGGTGTCTTCATCTTTATAAGAGGTGTTTCCACCGCCATGCAAGACCAGATCTTCAGACTGGCCTAACAGTTGAGAGGTGTAGACACGCATCTGTAGCGGTGTAGTAAATGTAGATGCCTTCACATCATCAAATAGACTTTTCATAAGACTCACTTAGAGGTATTTATTAATAGCATTGTACCAATTTTAATGTTACGCAATTATGCTAATATTCTTTTACAAATATTATTAAGGGAACTACTATGCCACTATTAGACAGTTTTACCGTTGATCACACCATTATGCCGGCACCGGCCGTTCGCCGTGCTAAAGGGATGCAAACACCATCAGGAGATAAACTGACGGTTTTTGATCTTCGTTTTTACAAACCGAATAAAGCGAAGATGACAACAGAGGGTGCCCACACCTTAGAACACCTATTCGCAGGATTTATGCGTGATCATCTCAATTCAGACAGTGTTGAGATCATCGACCTTTCACCAATGGGATGCCAGACCGGTTTTTACATGAGTCTGATCGGTGAACCAGAAGAAGAAGTTGTTGTAAAAGCTTGGGAAGCGTCAATGAAAGATGTCTTAGCTGTTAAAAGCCAAAATGATATTCCTGAGTTAAATGTCTATCAGTGTGGTACCTATAAAATGCACTCGCTGCAAGATGCTAAAGTGATTGCTAATGATGTCTTAAATGCTGGTATCGGCATAATGGACAACGATGCACTTGCGCTTGATCTTTCAAAAGTGAACCAAGGCTAATCATGTTGATCTTATTACCAATGGACAGTGATGACACACAAGAGGGGAAGTTAGTTCCTGTTCTTGAAGCAAAAAAGTGGGCAGTTCTTAATGTAGAAGAGGGTCAGATCGTTGAGATTAACTACTACGACACCAAAGAGGAGATCACTGAGTGGATCGAAGTGGTTGTCGTCACGGGTGATTATGAACCGGTGATGGAGTTTATAGAGAAACAGATCATGGTCTTAGTGGCACATACACAGCGCTCTATTGATGATGTCTTTGAAGCCTTTCTTTTCAAAGAACTACACGATATGCCTTACTAAGCAGACAAGAGATACCAATGCAGTCATACAAACAGTTTTTAGAGCTTATTCAGCCACAGCCCGGTTTTAAAGTCTTAGATGTCACTGCGCATGCTGATGAGCTGACAGAGGCTGTAATAGAGCATCTAAAACCTTTTGCTCAACATCGTTTGGCTCTTGCTCTCTACCCAGGGGAGCATAAAGAGTTTGAACCCAGCGATGCCCTTAAAATTCAAGATATACCTAACTATGATGCGCCTTTTCGTGCACTTCCTAGAGATAATGATATCGTTATCATCCGAGATGTTCTTCATAAACACTCACAAGCAGAACGTATACTAAAATCAATTTATACAACACTAGCCAATACGGGTGATATCATCATTGTCACCAAAAGTGAAGATGTCGATGTTGAAGCGCAAAAAGCACTGCTGGAGAAACTTGAGTTTCGTGCGCCTAACAGTATCGATATTTTAGACGGTTATTGTATTGTCATGGCAAAAAAGATGCATATGTGGGGTAATGGACTTTAAATTTCCTACGGATGAAGTCATC
>JAUWLG010000136.1 GCA_030613795.1 Helicobacteraceae bacterium | reverse complement strand
AACTTTATAAAAACGGTGAAGAGATCAATGACCTTGCACAAAAATATGAGATGGAAAAACTTGAGAGTACAATAGCCAAAATGCAACAGATATGTAATCGTTGTCATGCTCTTTTAAGAGATTAATATGAAAAACAGTTCTGTCAAATATCTCTTTTTGCTCATCATCTCTTTAGCTGTCTATGCGGCAGAAGATGATGGGGAGCTTGAATCATTAAAAGTTCAGGCTAAAGAGCTGTCTCAACGAATAGAAGCTTATGAGACGAAAAAAGATGCTGAGCAAGCAGCTTCTATAAAAGATGAGACAAAAGAAGCGAGCAGTGAGTATATAGTCGATGATGCTGCAGGTTATAATCCTCCAATGCGTCAAAATGGGATGTTGGAACTCAAAAATGCCGATACGGTACTGAGTGTTGGCGGCAGAATCCAGCTGCATAGCATCTATGCATGGCCTGAGGGTTCGTACTTTGCAGGCAAGATACCTCTCGATGACACTGGTGAAAACGGGCAATTGATCATGAGTGCCCGTGACAGTCGGCTTTGGGTCAAGACAAGGACGCCATCCAAGTATGGCCCTATCAGAACCCTTATTGAAGTTGATTTTTTAGGAACAACAGCAGCTGAGATCAATACTAACTCACATGGCTTACGGCTGCGTCATGCCTATCTTGAAGCGGCCGGGTTTACCGTAGGTCAGACAAATTCTGCCTTTAATACTTTGGCCACACTGGAAACTATCACGTATGCTGTCAATAATACTTTAGTAAGACAGCCACTGATCCGATATAGTATCAACAATAGATCATTGGGCTATGACATCTCATTTGAACAGCCTGAAACTACCTTGCTTGATCAAAACGGTACCATCGTTACCCCGAAAGATGATGTAGCGCCTGACATCGTTGCACGGCTTAGATACTACCCTTCATGGGGCGAGACAAGTGTGGCACTTTTGGGTCGTTATATCACCCAAGACCAAACAATGTTGAGTGATGGCAGCAGTGTTACCGGCAAGGATGCAGCTTTTGGCTGGGGTGTCAATATGTCGGGTAAGATCAAGCTGTATGGACTCGATGATATCCGTTTTGATGCGCAGTATGGTGTAGGTCTTGGCCGATATGTTGCTTACAATGCTTTTGCTGCAGGTTCGATAGATGCTGCTGGAAATATTCAGCTGCAGCCTGCATACGGTGGGCATATTGGGTACCGTCACTGGTGGGGTCAAAAATTGCGATCGACCTTGGCACTCTCTTATGCAGGAGCAGATAATCATATGGAAAACGTCAATATAGACGATAGCCATCGTGTGAACAGAGAGGTCTACGGTTCACAACTAAACCTATTGTGGATACCGGTACCAAACGGGTTGATCGGGCTTGAGTATTCAAAGGCACTGCGCAGTGTTGAAAGTGGGGAAGAGGGCAATATGGATATGGTCACTCTACTAGTAAGGTATGATTTTTAACTAGGTTATTTGTCGTACACCTATATTTCTATGTAAAGGTCTGATATGTCCTACATATGTACCGTTAAACAAGGTGATCTTCTCACCGAAGAAGATGCTACTTTTATAGTCAATGCTTCCAACACCCGTTTAGTATTAGGAAGTGGTGTTTCGATGGCTTTTCGAGACCATTGCGGCAAAGCATTGCAAGATGAGATGTCAGAGAGTTTAGAAAACATGCAAGAACCTCTAAGACAAGGTGATGTCATCGCAACATCACCCGGTGCAGCGGTAAACTTCAAATATGCTTTGCATGCTGCGATCATGAACTACGATGCCGATACAGACTATGATGACAGTGCACCGACACTGGATGTCATCAAGAGAAGCCTGGAAAACATCGAAGGTTATCTGGTCCGGTATGATGAGAAAAATTCTAAACCGATGAAACTGGTTTTGGCGTTAATGGGATGTGGCGTAGGGAACCTAAATAAAAAAGATGTGATACAACTGTATAAGGCGTTCTTTGAAAGAGAGGTCGGTTTTACTTGCGAAGTCGTTGTCTATGGTCATAGCAGAGGGGATTATGAGCTGATTAAGTCAATTTTAAAATGCTAGAAAGTTTATTCAAGTAATATTTGACGCTCTTCACCTTCTTTTGGTTTTACGGGTGTATGCTCTACTACATCCTCTGGTTTTGTGAGTGTAAAGGCAATGTCGTTTTTTTGTTCAGCTGCTTTTGCTGCCGCTTCTTTTTCTTTAGCCGCTTTTGCTGCCAGCTTTTTGTTTTCAGCTTCTTCTGCCGCTGCTTCTTTTGCTTTTCGTGTTGCTTCAGCAGCTTTGGCTTCAAACTCTTTACGTCTTTTCTCTTTTATTGTAATACTGTTGAGCTGTTGTTTCACTTTTTTTGTAAATGGGCTTTTCGGATATTCGTTGATGAACTTTTCCAGCTCATTTTTCGAGTCACTGTTTTTGATCTTGGAGTAGACCAGTTCATCCGGTGATGGAATTCGCTCAGGTAAGACAAAATAGAAAGGCTGGTTATTAGCAATGGTAATTTGCGGTTTTCGCTGATGATGTGTTTGACGAAGGTCCGCAAGCTTGGTTTTAAGTGCGGTCAACTCTAAACCTTTCTCTTTTGCAACTGTTAAAAAGTCGTTAGTAAAAGTGGTAGAGTTGCTGTAAGTATTTGGGCGGCTGGTCATAAACGTCACTTGAGCTTTTGGTGATTTTATAGCTGCCAAACCCTCCTTCTTTGGTTCGAAAAGGGTGCCGAACGGGCTGTCGAAGGCGGTATCTAAAACAACAATATTTAGACGGTTATAGCTCTCTTCCATACCGCTGTATATGAAGTTTAAGGAGATACTTTTACGGACGATCATAGACTCATCCAAGATACCGTTATCAATAGTGACAAGGTAGTTTTTACCTTTGGTCTGTACTGAATGACCGCTATAGTAGACAAGACCGATGCCATTAGGACGTAAGTTTTTATTGAACTTTCTAAGCAGACGGACAAAGTTTCGTTTGTCAAGGTTCTCACCGTAGTAGACATAAAACCCGTTTTTTTCAAGAAACTTCTTCATTTTTCGTGCATTTTTACTTGCAGATGGCAGCTCATGGTCATCATAATCACTATTACCGACTACTAAGGCGATACGGCTCTCTTTTTTCATTGTTTTAAGTGTTGGTGCTGCCCAAAGTGTGAGCATTAATACCGATAAAATTATATTGATACGTATCATAATTTATTATCCTGAATTTTGAATTCCAAATATTTTATCGCACTTTTCTTAAGGTAAATTAGAAAAAATTATATCTGTGTTTCAGGTAGTTTTTTTATGTGAGGAGTTATGTTGAGATAGAAAGGGCATGAGTCAAAAGATGCCCTTATATACTCTATTTCTCGTTATTTTCTTGGGTAAGATAGATCCAAAAATCTTTGTGTGAATGACCCTGGTTCAAAAAGTAGAGTTGTAAAATGGTAACACGATAAAGGGTTATCCCCATTTTGGCAAAGGGAATCAGAAGTGTCAAGACCATCCAAGATGGCTGCTTTTTGTCACCTTTGGAGAGCATCATCTCCTGTATACCGATATTGATACTTAGGTACCAGCCAAAAAGAAAAGAGAAGAGAAAGTTCAAGATGATGCCAAAAAGTAAAATAGCAGCGAAGTCCTGCTCATACATGCCTGCGATCATAAGGTCTCCTTACACATGTCAATAGCCTCTTGAAGGATTTTGGTTGCAGACGCTTTGTCTTCAAAACCTTTGACCTTCACCCATTTGTTCGGCTCAAGCATCTTATAGGTCTCAAAGAAGTTTTTGATCTTGTTGAGTGTGTGTTTAGGGATGTCGTCGAGATCATTTAAGGCATCATAAGTCGGATCGATCTTAGAGGTTGGAACGGCAATAAGTTTTTCATCGATACCGCTCTCATCTTCCATGATAAGTACACCCAGTAGACGGCAGTTTAGAACACAGCCTGCTTGCATCGGGTATTCGGTTAAAACAAGGATGTCTGCTGGGTCACCATCTTGAGAAAGTGTTTTGTTGACAAAACCGTAGTTTGCAGGGTAGAACATTGCGGAGTGCATAACACGGTCGAGGACAATAGCACCGCTCTCTTTTTCTACCTCATATTTTATGTTTGAACCGTAAGGAATCTCGATAATCGCTGTTACATTTTCTGGATTTTCACCGTAACCGATTTTGTCTAAGTTCATAAAATCTCCAATTTATTTGTATGATTATTTTAACTAAAAGATACTCAAATTACTATTTAAGAAGTTCTCTGCTTTTTGACATAAGACAAGATTAAGAGCTTTTAGAAGTGCTCTTAATATTAATCAACAGTTGCCCACAAAAACCCTACTGTAATAGCGTTAGAAAGTAACATTTAAACAATTAACAAAAGGCTTTAAAGCGAGCATGTAATAGTTTAAAGGGCTTTGTACTAATATAAGCAAAATTCAGTGAAAAGGCCAAATATGGAAGTGAATTATGTATTTGAAGGCTTGAAGATCATGATGCTTGGGATGGGAACTGTTTTCTCGTTCCTTGTAGTGCTGATCGTTGCGATGAACCTCATGTCCAAGATCGTACACCGTTTTTTTCCGGAGCCCAATGATGTTGACAACAACACATCACCGGCAATGGATAATAACGCTAAAAAAGTCGCAGCGATTACTGCTGCGATCATGCACCACAGACAAGTAACTAAACAAGGATAAAAATGGCTAAGAAGTTTATTGACATTATGGATACGACTTTCCGTGACGGATTCCAATCTGTTTTCGGCGGTCGTGTATTGATGGATGACTTTTTCCCTGCGGTTGAAGCAGCGAAAGAGGCAGGGATCACACACTTTGAATTTGGTGGAGGGGCACGTTTTCAGTCACTTTACTTCTATTTGAATGAAGATGCATTTACGATGATGGACCGTTTCCGTGAGATCGT
>JAUWLG010000077.1 GCA_030613795.1 Helicobacteraceae bacterium | reverse complement strand
GCCAAAGAGCTGTTTATTGCGCTCCAGTACGTAGGTTCTGGGTCACTTCTTTATGGTGTCTTCTCTCCAGACACAAGTATCAGCAATCCTTTTGAAAAACGTAAGCTAAACCAACAATTAGGTCTTTTTGATGACTTTTTAGAACTAGGTTCAGCAGGACGTTTCGGCGCCTTAGGCTTTGATACAAAATTTTTAAAAAACCCTGTGCTTAAACATCCTAAACTGACCAAAGATGGTGCGAAATTTCTTTATAATTTTACACAGTTACTGCGTTCTATACATGGGCTAAAACAGCCAAAGACGATTGTCAGTAAGATAAGAACGTCAGACTTTTATCACGGTATTGTTGATGTCCTCAGCTCAAAACGTGCGGTGCAGGCAGATGGAACTGTTGATGAAAGATTAAAAAAAGAGTCAACGGAACGTATTCATAACAAATCTCAGATACTGGTAGAATTAACACGACCGTACAGTGAACACGAACGGTTTTTAAATGCGATGATACTCGGCTCTCAAGATCTGACGCAAGGGGAGGGTGTTCACTTATTAAGTATTCATGCTTCTAAAGGTCTTGAGTATAAAGAGGTCTATGTGATCGACCTTATGGACGGACGTTTTCCTAACCGTAAACTGATGACACGCGGAGGAAGTTTAGACGAAGAGAGACGCCTCTTTTATGTTGCCGTTACACGTGCAAAAGATATTTTATACTTGAGTTTTGCCAAGTACGACAAGATCAAAAAAAGTGATTTTGTCGCTTCCCAATTTTTGTATGAAGCGGGAATGATGCAAGAAGATGAAGCGTATAAAAAGATGCTTGCTCGTGAAGAGAAGCGTAAAGAGAAAGAGGAAGCCTTAAAAGCTGAACAAGCACTTTTAGACTAACTTGGAGCATCCAATTATTAGAGAATATAAGAGAAAAACTTCTCTTATTAACCGAGCGCAGCCTCTCCAAGACTCCACATAGGTAAGAATATACCAAGAGCAAGGAGTAGAACCATCGCACCGATAACAAATAGCATAATTGGTTCAATAGCTTCCTGCAGGCCATCAATGATGGCATCAAATTTCATCTTATAATACTCAGTTACCTTTTGAAGCATATCATCAAGTGCACCAGACGATTCACCGGCTTTGATCATCTGGATGATCATGTTTTCAAACAGTCCAGTCTCTTCAAGCCCCTCATGAAGAGTACTACCTTTTTCAACAGCTTGACGAACGAGAGACAACTTGTCTTTCATAGGCAGGTTCTCTGTCATGCTGATCGCTGTGTCAAGTGCTTCAGCAATAGGGATCCCTGATCGAACTAATTCAGAGAAGACCAGCGTAAAACGGCTTAGCGTTGAATTGAGAATAATCCCTTTGATAAGGTAGGTCCGCAAGAGAAGCTGATGAACTTTATACTTGAATTCTCTGTTATTCTCAATCATGTATTTGATGACGATGTAAAGAATTGCGATACCAGCTAAAATATAGAGACCATAATTGACCAATGCCTTCGATAGAAACTGTAAGATAACAGTAGGCAGTGGTAGACCTGCCTTGAATTTAGAGAAGATCATTTCAAATTTTGGAACAACAAAGGTAAGCAAGATACTAAAAGCAACTGCCATTGCTATCATTACATTACGTGGGTATGCCATCGCTTTTTTAAACTTGATCATATTTGCACGAATCTCTTCGAGCATATCTGCAAGATTGTATAAAGCTTCAGCCATATTACCTGTTTTCTCTCCTAGGTCGATCATAGCCAGGGTTAGACCGCCAAGTTGAGAACGGAAGTTGTCCATTGCTTTATAGAGGCTTGACCCGGCATTGATGTCCTCGCCACATTTAGTGAGGATCTCTTTTAAAGGTGGATCATCAGTTGCCTCTGCAAGATCTGAAAGAGCATCATGAACTGAGATACCGGCATTGGTCATAACGGCTAACTGACGAATTGCAGCGATATGTGCATCCGGCTTTAGCTTTTTCTTTTTAGAATTTTTAAAGATGTTCGCTTTGATTTGAGCAAACTGCTCCTCTAGTGGAGCAGAAGTCTCTTCCAGCTTGACCATAATACCAGGAAACTTGACCTTAGCCATATAGTGTGCTTCTTTTTTACTTTCAGCATAGAGTCTGTGCTCAGTCTTTTTACCGCGAGCAAGTACGGTAGCTGTAAAATGTTTCATGATTTGACCACCCTTAAAATTTCTTCGATAGTTGAGACACCGCTAACAACCTTTTTCATACCATTTGCAAACATTGGCTCAAACCCCTCTTTCATTGCTTGTTCTATCATATCATCTTTTGAAGCGCTTCTAGCAATCATACTTGAAAGTTCTTCAGAAATTGGCAACACTTCGGAGATCATCTCTCGTCCCATATAACCAACCCCATTACATTCACGACAACCTTCTCCTTTATAGAATATAGTGTCATCCGGAAGGTATTGTTTATAGGGTTCGATGACAGATGCTGGAAGTTCATCTTCTTTCTTACAATATGGACAGATCTTACGAATAAGACGCTGTGCCTGAATTGCGACTAAAGAACCACTGATCAAGTAAGGTTCGATCCCCATATCAACCATACGGGGAATAGAACTGATGGCATCATTGGTGTGCAGGGTTGAGATGACCAAGTGACCTGTCAAGGCTGCTTTAATAGCGATCTCCAATGTCTCTTGATCACGGATCTCCCCGATCATGATCTTATCGGGATCCTGACGCAAGATAGAACGCAGTGCGTCGGCAAAACTGAGTCCAACACTGGCGCGTACTTGAACCTGCTGAATAAGGTTCATTCTATACTCAACAGGATCTTCAACGGTAATGACTTTCTCTTCAACACTACGCAATTCATTAAGAGCACCGTAAAGGGTTGTTGTTTTACCACTACCGGTTGGTCCGGTAACGAGAATGATACCATACGGTGTTTTAAGGGCTTTATGAAGTTTTTTATAACCAGCTTCGTCCATACCGGCATCTTCAAGACGAATAAGGGCTTTCTCTTTGTCGAGAACACGCATTACAATAGACTCACCATACATAATAGGTAGAGTTGAGAAACGAAAATCATACTCTCGACCACCAACATCTGTTGAAAAACGGCCATCTTGCGGCTTTCTTCGTTCAGCAATGTCAAGATTTGCTAAGATCTTTAGACGAGAGGCAAGAGGAGGGTAGATGTCTTTATCAAAGATAAACACCTCAGAGAGTTTACCATCAACACGGGCACGTACTGTACAGTTGTTCTCAGTCGGTTCGATGTGAACGTCACTCGCACGGTTTTTAATACATGCTTTCAAGATGACATCAATAAGCTTTACAATCGATGAAGCTTCTGCTTGGTCTTTATTTTGATCAGTACCTAGTGAGTTTAACTCATTTCGAATATTGACAACAAGCTCTTTAACACTGTCTTTCAGTTCGACTTTAAAGAGATATGCTTGGATCTGTTTCTCTGTAGCAGCTGCGATATCGAGAGGCTTACGAGGATAAAGACGTTGAAGAGCTTCTTGTGCTTCAATATTTAACGGATCACTAAAGGCAACCGTTACCGAGAGGTCATTCTCTTTGATAGGGATTGCCTGAAAACGTTTTAGTTGTGAGAGGGGGATTCTGTCAGTGAGTCTATAATCCATGTCAATGGAGTCAAGATCCAGGAATTGTATCTCCATCACCTCGGCAAGGTGCTGTACAACAGAATGTTCATCCAAAAAGTGATATTGTTTAATAATAGCGATCTCATAGTGACCCGAACGAATCTGCTCAACAACAAATCGCTTAACAAAGTTGATAGACACTGCACCAACTTTAGTCAACGTCTCTAAAAGGGTGTCGTCTTTAACTCCAACGCGGTGAAGTCTCTCTATCTGCTCTTCAGAGATATGGCCTTGTGCTAATAGATCATGGGTAACTCTATCCATTTTTAATCCTACCAGTATATATGACGTTTAGTCATAATCTTATCATAATATTCTTCTATAATCATTTTTGGGGAAGAACCACTTTTAGTCACAAAAAGACGGTAGCTTTTATTCACATCATTTGGATCGGTGTAGTTGTAACGGCGTCTCTCTTTAGAACCATTGTCATTAGAGTAAAGGTCAAAGACTGTTGAGAGAACATACTCTGTCGTTGGCATCTTAATAGGTTTTAGGTCATATTGATCTGTGAGGGCGTGCATGAGAAGTTTTTTTTGCATTAAGATAACAGAAAAATAAGCAGCATTTGCACGAGATTCAGGTGTTTTTTTCAAAGAAATTATGGGTATTGATAGTTTGTCAAGTTGATCAGCATTAAGACAGGAAAAAGCATAAAGAGAGATAAACTCTTCATCATTTTTATATTGTTGCAACAGTGCATCACCAGATTGACAAGCTTCTTCGTATTTTGCATCTTGATAGAGCTTATAGGTCTCTACTTTTGCGTCAGCTTGTAGAAATAGTGGAGATAAAAAGAGAAGTAATATTAATTTATTCATTTGAAGTTTCCTTTTTGAATTTCATTGAGTAGGATTTTTGCCTTGATTGAACCGGACTTTTTAATGTACGGTTTTAGTTTACTGATAGCCTTATCACTTTTGCCCAGTTTTGCCAAGGATTGAGCATATAGAAGAACGCCATCTTCAATATTTGGATTAAGCTTGTACGTCTCCCTAGCATAGCTATAGGACTCTTTATAGTTGCCCTGTTCATAATACTTTTTGGCAATAAACAGACTTAAAGCTGGTTTTTTTGTTCTGTTGAAGCGCTTGATCACGCCTCTTAACTCATCTTCGGATGTGCTGTTGTGACCAACTTGGATTAAAGCTTGCTGGGGTTCTTGGTTATAGGCGATATTACTTTTGTCTCCGACAATAACTGTTTGTATGGGCTCTTTTTTTACTACCAGTTTTACTTCAGGTTTAACAACTTTTTGAGCCTGTACAGGCGCTTTTTTTACTTTTTTGGCTGCCTTTTTAGGCTTAACAGTTGGCTTTTTTTGCTTTTTAGGTTTAGGCGTTTTTACAACAGGCTTTTTTGTATCGACATCTGGAGTGGCAACTGATGCAAACATTTGTGCATTATTATAGTTAATCACTTGGTCTTCAAGATTGTAGATGAAGTTAAATGATGGAACCAATACATTTTGTTCAGCTACTTTTGGCGTCTGTGTTGGCTGCACAGGTTTAACACTCTTGTTTACTTCAACAACTACTGGGGCTTTCTCAAGAGCTTTTTCTTCTTTTATAAGAGCTAAAACTGCATCGGGATTCATTACGTATAAATACGAAGAGGCACCGACAATAATTACTAGGATTAAGAAGGTAATATAAAGAGGTAATACCTTTTTAAAGTGGTATTTGGACCACTTTTTTTCTAACTCTAAGACATCAAGCACCAATAAATCCTGTGTGAATAGCTGCCATCTCTATCAGTTTTGTTGGCATAGATTTGTGTCTGATTTTTGCTGGGTCATTTCTCTCATACCAACTGCATATTTCAAAGAGTCCATAGAGAAGTTTGTTGGTATCACGATAGTTCCCATCAGTGAACTTATGGATAGTTTTAACACTCTTATCACTGAACATATTGGCCAAATCAAAGTAGTTTGCACGCAGGAGTTTCTTTTGAATGTAGAGTGTTAATTCAGTTGCCGTAGCATTATGCAACTCTTGGCTCTCCCAGATACGCGTTTGAAAATGCTCTTTGGCGATAAGGTCCTCTTTTTCAGTTTTATGAAGCGCAAAAATAAATTTGACTTTTCTAGAATCTGAAATAAGACGGATCTTCTCCATTAATGATTCAGAGTAGAGTTGTGCTTCGTCGAGAATGACAACGGGTGTGACCTCGATCACATAGTGGTTCGCAATCTCTATAAATTGAGTAAAGTTTAGTGGATCAGGAGTGTTGAAACGGAAGATCTCATATGCCAAGACCTTAAAAAACTCGGTTTCATCTATAACGGGTGTTTGAATGTAGACGACTTTCTGTTTAGGCGAGAGTTCTTTATAGAGCTTGTTAAGCATCATGCTTTTTCCAGTTCCCGGTTTTCCGAAAACAAGAATCATTTTAAGAGGTTTGTGTATTGCCTCTTCAAGAGCATGGTAGATAGCCATACTGCGGTCAAGCTGGACATAGTCTTTTGAATCGACAATATCCTGAAAAACCTCTTTGGAATTGCGAAAGGTCTTAGAGTTCTTCATCTGCCTCTTTGCTTTCAGGTGCAACTTCTGCATCTGTAGTAACGTTGTCATCTTCGCTAAATGTTGATTTTAGACCTGCTTCTTCTTTTGTCATCGAGGTATAACCAAGCTCTGCAATCGTAAGGGTATTGCCTGCAGGTTTGATAATGTGCGGTTCGATGACAATAACGATCTCTTCGACTTGACGAATTTTCTCTTCATATTTAAAGAAATAACCTAAACCTGGGATATCACCTAAAAGAGGCACTTTGTTGGTTTTGAAGTTTTCACGAGAGCCGATAAGCCCACCCAGGATTATGCGGTTACCGTCTTTAACGGTGACAACAGATGAAAGCTGGCGACGGTCAAGGTCAGGCGGCATAGTACGGTTTTCCTGTGCTGTCGTGTCACTCTGGATCTGAACACG
>JAUWLG010000101.1 GCA_030613795.1 Helicobacteraceae bacterium | reverse complement strand
CTCGATCGCATCACCCCCACGTGGACGTGTACTTAGTGCACCGTCCCCGATCATATCTTTACAGACAGTCGTACAACGCTCACACATAATACAGAGACTTGGATCATAATTTAACAGACCCCAGTTCTGGACAGAACGCTCAACATCTTTGATCGCGTAACTTTGTGAGTCAACACCGATCTCAAGCGTATAGTTTTGAAGTTCACACTCACCAGACTGGTCACAAACACCACACTCTAATGGGTGGTTTACATCGTAAACTTCCATGATCGCGCGTTTCTCTGCTTCGATCGTCTCCGTTGATGTTGTGATCTCCATACCATCTTTACTTTTGGCATTACAGGCATAGACCTGTTTACCATCCGCTTCAACAAGACAGATACGACACGCCAGCGTAGGGCTACAACGTGTCAGATAACAGATAGCCGGTATAAAGATGTCGTTTGCACGAGCCGCATTGAGGATATATTCACCCTCTTGCGTCTTTATCTCTTTACCGTCTATCGTAATAGTTATTTCACTCATACCTATTTACTCTCTCTCATAAAATTTACTTGCTCAAAGCGATAACCGCTTGTCACATTCAGACCCAGATCAAAAGTCGGGTGAAGTGCCACCGTCCCTTTGAGTGTATCATCAAGCTTGAAGATACGACGAACAGTTTCACCAGCGACCTCAAATACTGCTTCATCACCGTCACTAAGACGGGCTGCTGCTGCAAAAGATGCTGAACCGTACAGGTTGTTGTCATTTTCAAGTTGTGTAGTCTTTGCTGTAAAAGCATTGAACTGAAGCACAGGATTAACATGATAGATCACGGCACCGTTGAACTCTGGAAGTTCAGCGACCTCTTCAGGATGCCCGCCACGTTTAGCCGTAACAGTACTCAAGGCATAACCGCGAAGATCGTCACCCTTAGCCGAGTAGAAGTTCTCCAAGTCATCAAATGCAACTGCTTTGAAACCACTTTCTACCGGTAATTCAACCGTATAGTCAATAGTGTTTTCAGCATTCACACCTAAAGCGTTAGCCAAGTCATTCAAGGTATAACCCTCGAATGAGAGTGCCACGTTTGTAGGAAGTAGACGTTTATCGATACTTACTACTGTTCCCTCTTGCTGGTTCAGTGCCGGTACATCTAAGTCACCCTCACCTAGAGCAGAGATAACAAATGATCCCTTAGCGTTGTAACCGACAACATTCTCTGTAGCAACGTCTTCATCAAGATCAGCGATCAGTGAGACGCCAAGTGAATTGATCTGAGTTGGAACAACCAAGACACTAAAGTCACTGTATTTTTCGATCATTGCAACAAGCATCGCAATGTTTTCTGTACGCTCATGTGCCAGAATATCAGAACCGACAACCAAAGTCTTAGACTTAGAACGCATAAACTGTTTGACCAACAGTGCAAGCTCATCATCACCAACATTGGTCTCAGCACTCAAATAACCTTCATCAAGTCCATCTAAAAATGCCTGCTCACGCTTTGTAAGTTCTTGGTCCACAATAAGTGTCTGTGCAAGAAGTGCCAAGACACCCTCTTCAGTACCTACTTCGTATTTAACAAACTGTGTAACAGTGTTTTGAAGCAGTGTATCTTCGAGTGGGTGCATATAGACAACTTTAGCACCGTTGTGACGTGCTGCTGTTGTCATTGCGTAACGTACACCCGGGTTGTCAGTTGCAATGCGACTGCCTACAACGATGATACCGTCAGAATCTTTCAGAGTCTCAAGTGTCGCTGAATAGTGCTGTTTTCCACTTACAGAAGCATAAGCGTCCATAAATGTTTTCATTTGACGTGCATCTTCATTGAAGAGTTTTAGACCCAGTTTGGCTTTTAGGCCATTTAAGATCATCGTCTCTTCATTAGAGATCATCGATGAGAAACGGATCGCTTTTGCATTTTGAAGTGCAGCGACAGCAGCACTAAACGCTGCTTCGTCTTTAGAAGCTGTGTTGGCAAAATCAAAACCGAAACGCCCTGCACCACAAAGTGTTGCATACTCAAAGTTATTAGTCACACGATAGATGCTCTCTTCACCCGGTGAATCGATACCCGCGTGTTTGACTTCATACTCTAAAGCACAACCGGCACTACAGTGAGCACAAGTCGCTGGGATCTTGGAGAGTTCCCAAGAGTTAGCAGAGTACTGGAAGTCAGAACTTACAAGCGCGCCAACTGGACAAACCGCGATACATTCACCACAAAACGTACAGTCAAGTGTGTCTGCATTTTTAGGAATAACTTTAGAGTTATATCCACCAAACAGTAGGTCAAGGGCATCATCACCGATCACTTCGTTACAGACGTGTGTACATTTTTCACACAAAATACAGAGAGACGGATCATAGTTAATAAGTCCCCAGTTCTCAATCTTACGCGGTTGGTCTTTTGCAGAGAAGTGCTGCTGGCCAACATTGAATTCCAAAGTCTTGTTCTGAAGATCACATTCACCAGACTTGTCACATACACCACACTCTAGTGGGTGGTTAACATCATACATACGCATGATGTTTGTACGTTCTGTCTCTAGTGACTCTGAGTCTGTAATAACATTGATACCTTCGGTCGGCGGTGTATTACATGAGAGAATAAAACCGTCATGTCCTTCTACCTCGACACTACAGAGACGACAAGAAGCACACGGTGATGTCTTCTCGATATAACACATCGTTGGGATATAGATATCTTCACGACGTGCTACATTGATGATCGTCTCACCACGTTCAGCCGTTACAGAGCGGCCGTTAATTTTAAAATTTATCATCCGACCTCCTTAGTACGCGACCATCGCGATGTAGTAGCAGCGCATACAACGATCTGCTTCGCTGAGTGCCTGCTCTTGTGTAAACCCAAGATTAACCTCAAGATTGTTGAACTTACGTTCTTCAACCCCGACAACCTCAGAATGTTCACGAGGAAGACCCGGAAGCCAACCTGTGATCTTCTCTTTTTTGTCATAGACTTTCATACGACGAAGGTGATCTTCCATGATCTCATCATCTGAGAGTGTGATCTCACCACCGTTTTGTACGTAACGCGCCATAACTGATGCGGCACGTTTAGCCTGACCAACGGCATTAACAATTGTCATCGGACCATATTCACAGTCACCCGAAGCAAAGATACCTTTGCGTGATGTCATGTAGTCTTTACCGTTTGTCTTAATGGTCGCCCAAGATGTCATCTCGATATCCCACTCTTCCGGAAGAAGATCAAGATCTGCTGACTGAGAAACCGCTGGGATCAAGAAGTCCGAATCGATGCTGTAGTCTGCACCTTCGATCTTAACCAGCTGCGCACGACCGCCATCAGGATCTGGTACTAGTTCAAACTTATTGATCTTAAGACTCTTAAGAACATCGTTTTCATCGACCATCTCTTCAACAGCTGAGTGAAAAAGGAATTCAACACCCTCTTCGACTGCTTCGTGATACTCTTCATAGGTCGTGTTACGGATAATCGTCTTTTCATCACGACGATAGATCATATAGACCTTTTTCGCGTTGGCACGAATAGAACAGCGGACAACGTCCATTGAAGTAAATCCACCACCGACACAGACAACCGTCTTGCCGGTAAGATCGACCTCTTCACCAATGCCGTATTTTTCCCAAAGATTGACCTGGTCAAGCATCTCAATAGCCGACCAGTAACCATCGATCTCTGGACGTTCGTTGTTACAACGGACTTTCTTAGAGATACGTGTACCTGTTGCAACCATAACTGCGTCATACTCTTTTTCGTATTCACGCATTTTGTCTGCAGTTACTTTTGCATTAACAATAAAGTTAACACCTAAGTCACGAACCGCTTCAATGTCTTGGTTGTATTTGTCGATTGGCATACGGTATTCAGGTACACCAACGGCAACCTCACCGCCAAGAACAGGAAGCTCTTCAAAGACATCACAGTGGATACCTTCAAGTGCCAAGTAGTATGCTGTTGTCAGACCGGCAGGACCAGCCCCGATAACCGCTACTTTTTTACCTGTATCCGGTTTTTTCTCTTCGGGGTGGAAGAAACCAAAACCATGATCTGTCTCATAATCAGCACCCAGACGTTTAAGTGCCATAATAGAGATAGGCTCGTCAAGGTTGGTACGACGACACTCATCTTCACATGGGTGAGGACAGACACGACCACAGGTGTGAGCCAGTGGCATTGTCTGACGTGTTGCTTTCAACGAGTCATCAAAACGAAGATCGCGAACACCTTCGATGTAACCAGGGATGTCAACATGCGCAGGACAGGCATCGGTACACGGTGCCGTTATCTTAGCGATATAATTTACTGATTCATCATAATGTTTTGATGGTTTCTGCTCATCTATACAGCGAACAAAGTCCGCTTCAAAGTGTTCCATCAGGTCAAGACGCGGTGTCGGTACGGTCTTGCCGCTCTCACACTTTGACGTCGTCTGCATGGTACGAGAGACCTCTTTGAGGTGATCCATATCTTGCATCGTACCTTCGCCACGTGCGATCTTGTCCATCAGGTCATACAAGATACGTCCGCCCCAGCGACCCGGTGCACAACGGCCGCAAGCTTCAGAATAGACCTGATACTGCGCCGCGTACTCTGTCGCTAGACGTACAACATCCACTTCTGAATCGAACAAGGCAACACCATCCCAGCCTATGAAGGCTTTAGATGAAGAGTGCTCATTGTACTGCTCTGGCAGGTTGTATGCTGATTCTTCCCATGCATCGTCAGCCTTATCAACATTGTTAATAGACTCACCACGCCAGGTCGAAAAAAAGACTTTACTCATGGGCTATGCCTTACTTTTTAACAACAATTGTCCAGTCAGCTTCATTGAATTTCAATGAGTTAGCTAACTCAAGCCCACACTCTTTTACAAGGTCAGCACTACGTTGGATCGGAGTAAAATCACCTATTTCAAATAGAAATATAGCAACTTCACCAGCAGGATGTTTGTCCAGGATCTCTTTCATTCTTGGTTCAAACGCATCTTTAAGATGGCGTAGATCATAACGTTTCATTCGCGCTCCTTATCGGTCGATCTCACCGAATACGATGTTAGTCGTACCGATGATTGAAACAACGTCCGGAATATAGTGACCCGGAAGTAGGTCTGTCAAGACACCTGTGTGCCAGAACGATGGTGCACGTAGTTTTAGACGGTAAGGGTATGGACCACCTTGTGAGTTGATGTAATAACCCAGTTCACCTTTTGGTGACTCTGTTGCAACATAGACTTCACCGACCGGTGGACGCATACCTTGAGTAACAAGCACAAAGTGCTGCATCAATGAGTAGTTTTGCGTCATGATGTCAAGCTTAGGTGCTGAGATGTATTGTGGTGCATGTGCCATCAACTCAGTCTCGTTGTTCTTCACTGTCTCTGCGTACATGTCGATTGTCTGATAAAGGATCTTCGCAGACTCTCTCATCTCTTGCATGTATACTTTATAACGTGCGTAGTTGTCACATTTGTCAGAGTATGGTACTTCAAACTCGACTTCGTCATACAGCTCATACGGCTCTTCTTTACGGATGTCCCATTTAACACCAGATGCACGTAGCATTGGTCCGGTACAGCCCCAAGAAAGTGCCATCTCTTCAGGAATAACACCCACATTTTCCATTCTCATCAACCAGATACGGTTTTTGTCAAGAAGGTCTTCATAATCTTTGATGTTCGCAGGCAATTTGTCAAGGAACACTTTAAGATCGTGGATGAAGTTATCTGGAATGTCCAGAGGC
>JAUWLG010000301.1 GCA_030613795.1 Helicobacteraceae bacterium | reverse complement strand
AAGTATTATTGTGAAAAACAACGAACAAGAAGCATTTGAATCTGCCGTCAGGACCATGATGAAAAGCGTGGGTGAAGACCCCGAACGTGAAGGGCTGCTGAAAACTCCTGAACGTGTTTTCAAGGCCTATGAGTTTATGTTTGGCGGGTACAAAGAGGACCCTACAGAGATCCTTCAGTCCGCTATCTTCACCAGCTCTAATGATGAGATGGTACTTATAAAAGATATCGAACTGTACTCGACTTGTGAACACCACCTGCTGCCGATTATCGGACGGGCACATATCGCCTACATTCCGAACGGTAAAGTGGTAGGGCTTTCAAAGATCCCTCGTGTTGTCGACATTTTTTCACGCCGTATGCAGATCCAAGAGCAGTTGACAGAACAGATCGCGGCAGCTATTATGGATGCACTTAACCCTAAAGGTGTGGCTGTTGTTCTTCAGGCACGCCATATGTGTATGGAGATGCGCGGTGTTGAAAAGATCAACTCGACTACGACCTCAAGTGCACTTCGCGGGCTCTTTAAAAAAGATGAAAAAACAAGAGCAGAATTTTTTAACCTTATTAATGCCCCACAAGGTAATCGTTACTAGACCCTTTCCCTTTCCGATCTGTAATTTACAATTTAGTAGCGTACAGATCAAAAGATTCTCCTCAAAATAGCATCATCAATTTTTTATAACTCTCGAAATGTCTCTTCGTCTATATTTTCTTTATAAATCAAATGTGAAAATAATATCAATTTGATATAATCGAGTAAAAATTGGAGTATTCACATGAAAAAAATCGCACTCTCACTGATCCTTGCCTTTGGTCTGGCACAAGCCAGTTGTAACTTTGCTCAACCAACAAATGTCGATGTGACATTCAAAGCGTTTAAAACACCTCTAAAACTTGGTGTCGGCGGCCACTTCACTAAGGTTAACTACAAAAGCAGTGTCAAAAGTGCAACAGACCTCAACACGCTTGTAGCGGGTTCAACTGTTAACATAGAGGTTGCCAGCGTTGACTCAAACAACAAAGGCCGTGATGTAAAACTTCTTAACGACTTTTTTAAACAGATGGCCGGTCCCGACATCAAGGCAAAGATCGTGAGTCTTAAAAAAGATAAAGATGCAAGAAAAACGGGTATTGCGACTGTCTTAATTACGATGAATGGTGTTACAAAAAATGTACCGATGAAATACAGCTTTAGCAATGGAAAGCTTAGTGCCAATGGTGTCATCGACCTTTTTGACTTTAAGGCTCACAAAGCACTTAAGGCTATCAACACTGCCTGTTATGACCTCCACCAAGGTAAGACATGGAGTGATGTTAACATCGGTTTCACAATGGAGATCAAAGCGAGTTGTCCACAACCGGTAAAAGGGCATAAATAAAAAGCGCTTTGCTTTTTATGGGTTCTCACCCCACCTTCGATTTGTCTGTCGAGTAAACGCCAAAAGAACCAGTACTGTCACTGAAAAAACAATCAAACCAATTAAAAACATACTATTTTCCATCTTTTATCCTTCACATTCACATCATATTTAATCTTTATAAAGCAAGTGAATTACATTGCTAATTGATACATACTACACTAAATAATATTCATTTTAGTTATTAATTGGTATATTTCATCTATGAAGAAATTACAGTGCGCCACACTTGAAGGCATTGAAGCCATTCCTGTCTCTGTTGAGTCTACTCTTACCAAGGGGCTTCCATCGTTCACTATTGTCGGTATGGCATCTACTGCCATTAATGAGGCCAGAGAGCGTGTTAAGTCCGCTCTTTTGGCAAATGACTTTGTCTTTCCGCCTAAACGCATCACTATTAACCTCTCACCCTCTGATGTCAACAAAAACGGCTCACATTTTGACTTGGGCATCGCACTACTGATCGCACTTGACAGTGCAGAGATCGATCTTTCAGAGTGGTATGTCTTTGGAGAACTAGGGCTAGACGGAAGTGTTAAAGAGAACGCCCTGCTCTACCCTCTGGTTCTGTCTCTTGCCAATAGCGCGAGTATGCAAAAAGTTCTTGTACCCAAAGAGAGTCTCACCAAGGTACGTAACATCCCTAATATTGAATTTATAGGGATTGAACATCTCAATGATGCTATTGCCTTTTTCAGAGGTGATGATGAAAAGGTCATACGTCAAGACTCTGCTGAGATAGAACATCCAAACTACAGAGTTGAAAAAGAGACCTACTATTTTCAGAAACATTACCCTATAGATTTTGTTGACATTAAAGGTCAGGAAAATGCCAAAAGAGCCGCTTTAGTCAGTGCAAGCGGTCTACACAACCTTCTCTTAGAAGGGAGCCCCGGCTGCGGTAAGTCGATGATCGCCAAACGTCTGCACTACATCTTGCCGCCCGTCACCTCAGACGAACTGCTAGACATTGCCAAACTTGACTCCCTAGACGGTGTTGAACCTCACTTTAGCCCACTCCGTCCATTTAGGTCCCCTCATCACACCTCGACACCGGCTTCCGTCTTTGGAGGCGGCAGTCACAAAGCACAGATCGGGGCGATAGGCCTTGCCCATAACGGCATTCTATTTTTTGATGAGCTTCCACACTTTCAAAAAGTAGTTTTAGAAGCGCTTCGTGAGCCTCTCGAAGACAAAAAGATCCGGA
>JAUWLG010000004.1 GCA_030613795.1 Helicobacteraceae bacterium | reverse complement strand
GATGAGGCGATGGAGTATGGTGGTTTTATGAACTTTGAGGGAAAGCTGCATCTCAATTTTTATACGGACAGACGACCAAAAGGTTTTTATGCATTTCGAAGATCTTTGCAAAAAGTAAGAGAAAGCCGTAAGTACCCATTTGTTGATACAAAGATCATTACCGCCTGGAACGCCATGATGATAGAAGCACTCTACAGAGCAAAGGCAGTTGACAGAAAATATATCACTGTTGCAAACAATCATCTTAGTCAGTTGCTTAAACTGATGTTTCCTAAAAATAGATTGTACCATCAGACTTTATACGGTGAAAAACCTAAACAAGAAGGACTGTTGGAAGACTACACTTTTTTGATCTCCGCCTTGATCGCAGGGTATGAGGCCGATTATGAGACGCAAAAACTTGCACTGGCGAACCGTCTGATGGAACAGGCGATTTTTCTCTTTTACAGAGAGGGTAGATGGGTTCAGGCAGATGATGGGCTTAATATTGATGTTGACCTGAATGACAAATATTACACCTCGAGTTATGGACGGATGATGCAGAATTTGTTTAGACTGGCAGCCTTGTCCGAGAATTTAGGATTTGAGAACATTGCCAAGCGCTCTTTAGAGACAAAAATGGCGGAGATCGAAGAGAAGCAGGATCTTGTTCCCTCAAGTGCGATTGCACTTTTGATGCAGGAGTATGGGGTTGTGGTGCTTAAACAAAAAAAAGATGTGTTGAATGTGAAGCGAAATGCCATTAAAACAATACGGTATCCCTATCTAGTTACCAAAGTCAAAGAAGATACTGATAACTTTTTAGCGTGTAAAGTCGATCGCTGTTTTGCTTACGACAGAGAGTTGGCAAAAGTGGCTGAAAAGATAGAGGGGCTGGTACCGCTCACTAATCAATAAACTCAACAACTTCTTCAAAAGGCAATCGCAGCTGCTCAGATTGTTCATTGATTCTGTAGCCAAAAGGCAAGACCATAGCTACTTGATATTTGCTACTGTCCAAACCTAATATCTCTTCAACTTTTGCTTTTTCAAAACCTTCGATCGGACAAGAGTCAATACCTGCAAATGCAGCGGCTGTCATCATGTTTCCTGCGGCTATGTAGCTCTGCTTTGCTGTCCAGGCGTAAATGTTCTCATCAGAGCTCAAGGTCTGCTTCAGATGCTCAGCATAGATGTTCATATAAAAATCAAATGTCTCCTGCGGCATCTCTCTTCGTTTAAATCTTTTTTCAGGCATACCGCTTTCAACTTTGGCACTGTCAATGCCTGCTAAAACAATAACCAGGTGCGAACAGCTTGTGATCTGCTCTTGATCCCAACAGACAGGTCTCAACTTTGCTTTTAGCGCTTCATTGGTGATCACCAGAAACTTCCACGCTTCCATACCAAACGATGACGGTGACTTGCGTCCCGCCTCCAGGATATAGTTCATATCGTCAGCGGGTATCTTTTTAGTCTTATCAAAAACCTTGCACGCATGTCTGAAATCCATCGCCTTCATAAATTCATATTTCATATCATTCCTCCTTAATTTTATGCTTTTTCTAATATCTCTGCAATGATCTCTTTCGAATAAAGATCACCCATTCCCCATATCTTTGCTAATTCGCTCGCGTTTAGTGCCAATGCTTCGATACCTTCTTTTGGAATATTCGCATCCTGCAAGCGTACAGGTGAGCCTATTTTGGCAAACCAGGATTCAAGTTTTTCTATACCCGCATCGGCACCATTTACGCCAAACACCTCTTTTGCAAAGCGTTCAAATTGTGCAGTGTTTTGTTCTTTGTACCATTTCATCCAGGCCGGGATGACAATAGAAAGTCCTGCACCATGCGCTACATTATAGAGAGCGGACAAGTCATGTTCTATGATATGGTTCGGAAAACTTCCGCCTGCTGTTCCTGCAGGGGTTAAACCATTTAGTGCTTGTGATGCTACCCAGGCAAACTCGCCTCTTGCGTCATAGTCATTTGGATCTTCCAGCAATATCTCAGTCGTCTCAATGACACTTTTGACAATGGACTCGACTACTCTGGAGTTAAAGTTCGGGTGTGTTGAAGCAGTGAAATAGATCTCAATACTGTGGGCAATAATATCAACAGCCGAATAGGCCAAATACTCTTGACTGACCGTTGCCATCAACTCAGGGTTGATCACGGAGACGACGGGGTTTACTAAAACAGATGAAAATGAATATTTCTGTTTAGTCTCATCATTCATAACAACGGAATTTCCGTTCATCTCACTCGCGGTTGCCGCCAAGGTCATAACGGTAAAGACGGGCAGTGCTTCGGTGACCTGTGCCTTCTGGATGAAAAAGTCCCAGACATCACCGTCGTACTTGGCACCGGAAGCTATCGCCTTGGCAGAATCGGCAACAGAACCGCCACCGACACCAAGAACGGCTTGAAGCTTGTGCTCTTTTGCGATCTTTATACCGTCGTTAACCCTGCTTAGAAGCGGATTGCTGACAACCCCGTCCAACTCTTTATATGCGATACCGCTCTCTTGAAGTGCGTGTATAGTTGTCTCATAAAGAGCGCTTTTTTTAATACTGCCCGTTCCATAGACCAACAAAACACTCTCAACTCCAGCTTCTTTGATATGTTTACCTATAGTGTTCTCTTTTCCTCTTCCAAAGTCGATCTTTGTAGGGTTGTAATAGGTAAAATCATTCATTGGGCATCCTTAAAATATTATGTTGGAAAATTATATGCCCAAATACTTAAATAGGGTGGACGAAAATACAAAGGCGTTAAAATTCAGCATTTACGAAGGTGTCAAAAAGTCTAAAGTTATTAATCCGACCTGCATCTGTTTCACTGTATCTTGATGCTCTTAAGGGGAGAAGTCAATTTTATTTGACTTTTGCTAGAATAATCCACAATACTTAATTTTAAAGGAAACTCATGGAGAAGTCATATCTTGCTAGTACCCCCGATGAAAATGGTTATTTTGGAAAGTATGGTGGAGCGTTTATTCCGCCACAACTGGAACAAGCGTTTAAAGAGATCACCGAAGCGTATAACACACTATCAAAATCACATGAGTTTCGTCATGAACTAAAAAAGATCCGTAAACATTACCAAGGGCGTCCGACACCGGTCTACTATGCTAAAAACCTTAGTGAGTTTGTTGGCGGTGGACAGATCTATCTTAAACGTGAAGACCTTAACCACACGGGTGCCCATAAACTTAACCACTGTATGGCCGAGGCTTTGATCGCTAAACATCTTGGTAAGAAGAAATTGATCGCTGAAACTGGAGCAGGGCAGCATGGTGTTGCTCTGGCTACGGCAGCAGCTTATTTCGGCTTAGAGTGCGACATCTATATGGGTGAGGTGGACATTGTCAAAGAGCATCCTAATGTGGTACGTATGAAGATCCTTGGTGCCAAGGTTATTCCTGCCACACATGGACTAAAAACATTAAAAGAGGCGGTTGACTCGGCGTTTGAGGCTTATATCGGTGATGCAGATAACTCGCTTTATGCCATCGGCTCTGTTGTCGGGCCACACCCGTTCCCACTGATGGTACGTGACTTTCAAAGTGTTGTTGGCAGTGAAGCACGCGAGCAGTTCTTTGAGATGACCGGTCAGCTTCCTGATCATGCTGTCGCCTGTGTCGGCGGCGGGTCTAATGCTAGGGGGCTATTTTCCGGGTTTATAGATGACCCTGTAAAACTTCATGGTGTGGAGCCGTTAGGTGTCGGAACCAAACTTGGTCAACATGCTGCGTCGCTTACTTATGGAGAAGAGGGGATCATGCATGGTTTTAACTCTATAATGCTTAAAGATGAAAACGGTGAGCCGGCTCCGGTATACTCTATAGGTTCGGGTATTGACTACCCGTCTGTCGGACCGGAACATGCTCACCTTCGTGATATCGGACGTACAATTGTAGGTACCTGTAATGATGAAGAGGCAATTGATGCATTTTACAAACTCTCACAGTTAGAGGGGATCATTCCGGCGCTTGAGTCAGCTCACGCGGTTGCATATGCCATGAAACTGGCGAGGGCAAATCCAAAAGATTCTATTCTTATTAATCTCAGTGGTCGTGGCGACAAAGACATAGATTTTGTAGTAGAAAACCATCCAATCCCTAAAAAGCCTTAGCTTCGGCGTATCTTGCACTGGAGTTCACCTTTCGACGTACTGGAAGCCGTTGGCTTCTATTCATGTTACTTTACTCCTTAAAATTAAGCTCTCAGCTTACTTTCTTAACAGAAGATATCCTTCGGGTTCACATCCAGTACAACCTGCACCAAATCTAAGACTTTTTTCAAAGCCAGATATGTTGTGTTGTTCTTCATCTTTAGACTTGTTTAAGATGAGCTACGCCATCTTCCCTTAACCCTTAACCCTTAACCCTTAACCCTTAACCCTTAACTTATATACCTGACTAAACAAGTAAGGTTAGTTGACTTTAAGTTGAAGTCGCTATATTATTCCCATATAACTATTAGATATTATTATCTGATAAAGGAAAAAATATGGCACAATCTTGCCCACTTGCATTTCGTCAAATTGATGGCACTGTTGCACGTCTTAATGCACTTTCAGTCTTTTCACTATTATCACTATTCGTATTTGTCCCCAATCCACTGATATTGCTTTTTTTAGGACTTGATTTTATTATTCGTCTTTACGGCAATAAAAGTTTTAGTCTGATATTCCAAGTCTCAAAAGCACTGAAAAAGCTGTTTGGTTTCAAGTCTGCGATGGTTGATGCAGGTGCAAAACGTTTAGCGGCACATTTTGGACTTTTCTTTGTATTTATATCACTAGCGGCTAACTTAGCGGGTTTAACTGTTTTGATGTACTCAGCAGCAGCTGTTTTTCTTTTTTGTCTTTCACTTGAGCTGCTGTTTGGCTACTGTATAGGTTGTAAGATCTACTTTATCTATCGTCGATTTGTACCAGAGCGTCTGTAATGGCCGGTATTTCAACACGGGGAATCTATGGTTTAGCTGCGATGCATGTACTTTCGCATGCACCGCGTAACCGTGCAATGCAGATCAAAGAGATCGCAGCGATGACACAGGTCTCGCACTCATATTTGGAACAACTCCTCTCGGCACTTCGTAAAGGAGGTCTTGTGACCAGTATTCGTGGTGCTAATGGCGGTTATAAACTTGCACGTCCGGCACATGAGATCACCGTACTGGAGATCATAGAGGTCTTAGAAGGTGCTCTTTGTAAGATAGAAGGCAACGTAGGGGCAAGTGTTGTTTTGGAGTATTTTTGGGCAGACATACATGAGAAAGTCAAAGGACTTTTTATGTTAAAACTCTCGGAACTCGATCAGGCTTTTCAACCTTATCACTACGATATATAAACAAAAACTCAATTTTTAACTAAAACATTTTCTATTTCAATTTCTATTTAGTTTTCTTATAGTAACTTAACGTTACCAAGAATGAAAGTAATGTTATGAACAACTCTGAAGCCCTTCTTCTTTCCCTTGCTATAGCAATATTAGCAGGATTGATACTCTACTCTATATATTTAACATACCGTAGTTCAAAAATAAAATCGGCAGCGTCACAGGCAGAGTCTCTTAAAAGTATGCTCGATGAATATGCACAAAAAGTACAAGAAGATGAGTCTACAATAGATGAGAAGTTTGAGTCTGAAGATATTACCATTCCGACTAAAGCGTATCCAAAATATGACAATGCTAGAGCGGTTGATGAGATGGGTCTGACACAAGAGGAAGCTGACTCTTTTGTTCTTGATCTTATTAAAGCGCTCGAAGCTGAGATACCGCGTATAGAAGAGGCGATTTTGGGCTCTGATCATAAAGCAGTCGAAGAGATCGTTCATACTATTACAGGTTCTTCATCTACTCTTGGTTCAGGTGGAATCTCATCAGCATTGATCAGTTTTTATACAGCTGTTCAACACCGAGACAGCTTTCAAAAACTCTATGTCCACCTGCAAAATGTCAAGTACTATCTTGCAGAGTTAAGAGAGCAATGTAGCGTTGAGTAATATTGAAATTACTGTGATTTTGTCTTATTGTGTCATGGTCTTATGATGTCTATTCAGAAGTTTCAATAACGCTATAATTAGATTGATATCAGTCATCTTCCCTCAAAACAGTGCCATTTAAATAAACATAAATATTAACAGTGTAAAATGCACTATTAAAGAAAATTATAAACTAGAAGATATGTTATTTATCTACTTTACAAACAAGGCGGAATGTGGCTAAAAAGAAGAGACAACTCGACCATGATGATATACTTTTTGAACAGTATGATTTTGACGATCTAAAAGACGAGCTCAATATTGTTGCCTTGGCTAAGCTGCAAGCCAGAGAGAACAAACCGCTGAGCGATAGCCAATATTTTGATGCGAACGAACAGAAGATTACCGCCTACTTTGCCGATAAACTCTCGACAGTCAAACAAGAGATCTATAAAAAAGTAGCTTCGTATGACCACATGGCGATGCGTGTCAGCGATATCTCAACCATTTTGGCAGAAGCAAAATATGCCAGTGAAGAGTTTATACAAAACATCACTACCTTTCAAGAAGGTGCCAAACAGCGTATTAAAGAGGTAAAACACGAATTTAGTGTTCGAAAGCGTGACCTGGAGAAGTTCAAACATAAAAATAACATCACCAGAGAAGCCTCGTATCCTCATTCAAAGGTGTTATATATTGGTATTATTATGTTGATCTTGCTGAGTGAGACATCGCTGAATGCCTACTTTTTTGCCAAAGGCAATGAGCTCGGTCTAATCGGTGGGGCGGCACAGGCACTTATCATCTCACTTATCAACATCACTTTTGCTTTTTTCCTTGGTGGATATTTGGTTAAAAAACTCAATCTTGTTAAAAAATCACCTGTATTAAAATATGGTGTCCTTGCAACACTCATTGTTGCCTTTATTGCTATTTTCTTTTTTAACTTGCTTGTTGGACATCTCCGAGTAGCCTTAGGTATAGACCCTGACAATGCGTATGTCAACTCCATTATCTCATTTGTACAAAACCCATTTGGATTGAATGAGTTTGACTCTATCATCTTAGTCCTTGTCGGTCTTCTCTCCTTCTTGATCGCATTTACCGACTTTTATAAGATGGATGATGAGTACCCGCATTACGGAGATCTTGACCGTAAATATCAAGAAGCACAGATGGACTTCTCTGAACTTAAAGAGGAGCTGCTTAATGGGATAGAACGCAGCTCCGCTTCTATCTTGAACAAACTGGAAACACGTCAGATGACCGCCAAGGTCATCATGCAGGAGCTGATGGAAGTGCCTATCTTTAGACAGAAGCTGCAAGACCACTTTAAAGAGTACTATCACTATCTCAATAACACCTACAATGCGATGCTGGGTCTATATCGTGAGGTCAACAATGACAACAGAACAGATGAAGCACCTGCCTACTTTAGAGAACGTGTTGAACTAGATGAGGAACATGTCATCACGATCGTTGATGCCAAGTTCAAAGAAGACCTTGTTCAGTACCAAGATGCCGTATTGGAACTGCCGCATATTATCGGTGAGCAGAAACTTAAGATCAACACAACGCTTAAAAGTGTCATCACTGCACTTGACAATGAGTCTGATATGGAAGTGAAAAATGCCTAAAAAAAGACGATCTGAAAAAGCCAAAAGTGACAAAGTCGGCTATATCTTAATAGCTGTGGTTGTTGCTATTTTACTGGCAATAGCTGTTTTTATCGTTATGAACCGCGGAGTAGAGGTAGATAAAGAGAGTATGTGCCGCAGTGATGGCGCCTTTGATCGACATATTGTCATTTTAGATATGACGGACAACTATAATGCTATTCAGGTGCAACAGATCAAGCATATTATTAAAAATATCGTCGATAACCTGGCTATAACTGAACAGATCCAACTCTATTTTATAAACAACACTATACCGAGCGAGATGAGAGCAGAACTGTCACTCTGTAACCCTGGTGACGGTGCAGGTAAAAGCGAGATATATTCCAACCCAAAACTCTTCAAAAAGCGGTGGGATCAGCGTTTTTATAAACCGTTGATGGCAAAGATGAAAGATCTTTCCGGTAATTACACCAGTTCAAAGTCACCAATTTTAGAGACGATACAAGCCGTTAACAATATCGCGCTGCCTTATGTCAGAGAGGACGGGCGCAGATATAAAGTCACCATTATCTCAGACATGATCCAGAATTCAGATGAGTTGTCATTTTTTAAAACAAGATCATCTTCACTGGCACATTTTGTCGACTCTCCCGCTTATATCAAAACGCGTACAGACCTCGAAGGTGTGGATATAGACATCGTTATCGTAAGACGTGACAAATTTGAGTCCTTGCAATCAAGAGACTATATCGATTTTTGGGTCGAGGTGCTTACCAGTATGAGTGCCAATGTTGAAAACATTAAGCTGACAGACGGATAATTATGAATAACAGAAAATTGAACAGTGGATTCTTAGCAAAGGTACAGATTAAATATCTCTTTCTTGTTGCCTTGGTCAGTGGTGTTGTTTTTATTTTAATAGGAGGATTTTCCGACAAGACTTACCTCTCGATTATACTGACGATCTCTGTAATGATCGCTTACTTCCTTGTCGGACAGAAGATTGTTGAAAGAGAGCTGCTGACAAATGAGCAGTTTGCTGATAGTAATTACTATCTTGGTTTTTTGTTTACTTTGATCTCACTTGCAAGTTCACTGTACATACTTTCAAATGGAAGTATGGAAGGCGGGTTATTAACACGGCTGATCGGTCAGTTCGGTATTTCGATCTCGACAACGATCGTCGGTCTGTCACTGCGTATCTATCTACTCAGTTTTAGTCCTAACATCGGCTCAAATATTGAGAGCTTTAACCTTATGATCATGGAGAAACTTCAGATGCTCAATGATCATATCGGGCACAGTATTGATCAGACTAAGACTTTTTCGAATGTTATAGATGACAAGATCAACCTCTTTATCGAGCAGACGTTAAAGTCCGTAGAGATGTATAATGAACGTCTTGTTGCAAGTTTGGATCAACACTCCATTAGTAATATCTTTGACAAGATCTATGCAGATATGGATACGGTACACGCTAAACAAGAAGAGCGTGTTGATGAGATCTACAAAAATATTACGAATTATCATCTGCGTTATGAGGCACAAACGCAGTCCTCGGTTAAAGCCTTTCAAAATTCGATCACAGACAGTGAAAAATGGATTAGTGAGTTTAATGACTCTATGGGAAAATCTGCAGGAAGTATCGCCAATTCCAACACCGAAATGAGAAAAGTCATTCATAACTTTGATGATTTTGTACGTGGACTTCCTAAGCTTTTTGCTGAAGTAAATACGCTTTTCGAACAGAGTTCTAAGACCCTTACAGCAGACTTGGAAGGTAAAAACCGTGAACTGATCGAGAACTTTATTGAGCAAAAAGATATGCAAAACAGAATCTTGATCGAACGTGTTTTAGGTGAAAACAAGAAGGTAATTGACAGTTTTATTAGTAATGGAGAGAGTCAAAATGGCTCTGTAATCAAGAAACTTAATAGTATGAATGAAGAGATCGTTGCAAGTTTTATTCAGTCGCGCGAATCAGGTAATGAGAAGATCATTAACGACATAATGGTGTTAAACAACAAAGTTATCCAGTCGGTAGGTTCTCGTGCTGAAAATACCAATGCCAAAGTTGTTGATGCCATCATCACATCATCAACAAAAGTACTGCACTCTTTTGTCAACAACCAAGACCAGAAAAATGAACAGCTGATTCAAAAAATTGCCTTAGAGAACAAAAGACTTTTAGACACTATGGCAAAAGTGTTAGCCGAGAGTAGACCTGCGGCACCGGCTCAGCAAGCGAGCCCTGCTGCTGCTCCTGAACAGAAGTGACCTGTTAATGAAAAAATGCGTTCACACGGTAGTGTTAAATTGCCTAAAAGTTAGAGGGATAACATTTACTGATGCAGTTTCATGAGAATGGTAACAACGATTTTTTATTTGGAATTACTTTAACAGAACTCATTTTAATGCTCTTTTTTCTTCTCTTGCTCATCTCAGCTTTTATGAGTGCTGAAAAGTCCAGTATTATCACTAAAGTAGAACATGAAAATGAACGGATCATCAAAGAAAATCTGGACCTAAAGTTGAAAAATAAGGTCAGCCGAACTCTTTCTGAGCAGATGATAGGCTCACTGCTGCGTTTTAGACTTGGGGAAGATAAAGAGCAGGAGAAAGCAAAACAGATCTTTAAAGAGTTAAGCAATCAGACAAAACTTATCGCTGAGAATGAAAAATTAAAGAGTAAGGTCGAAGCGTACGAGGTCAATGAAAAGCTTTTAAAGATGGATGAAGAGTTTAAAGTCCAGCTCTCTCGTAAATCTTCATTGTTACAACTGCTCAAGGATATCAATTCAACCGAACAGCTTCAAGCCATTTTTACAGAACTTGAAACGCTGCAAAAAGAGAGAACGCAGCTTCAAAAGAGTGAAGATAGATTACGCAGAGAAAATGTCTTGCTTGAAAAGTCTCTTAAAGAGTTCTCTTCGCTTACCAAAGAAGAGTTGCTTTATGCACAAGAGATATTAAAAGGGCAGGTAAGTTACTTGACACGCAGACTCAACATGGGTGGCGGTAATGAACTTCCACCTTGTTGGGCTAACAGAAAAAGTGGCAGAGCTGAGTATATATTTACCGTTATCTTAGGGGAGTATGGTATTCGGGTAGCGCCAAGATGGCCTAAATACAGAGCTAAAGAGTTACGCAAATACGGCTCACTGCAAAAGCTTTTTAAACGTGACCTTAGTGTGGATGAATTTCTACAGTTGACAAAGCCGATCTACAGAGACGCAGAGAAAAAAGAGTGTAAACATTATCTCTATATGTTTGATGATGCGTTGACCAAAGATGGGTATAAGACAAAACGTCTGCATTTAGAAAACTATTTTTACAAATATGAGGACGCTTCAAAGATCTTTGACCGATTTTAAGAAGCTGTTCTACACGGTTGTTCAGTTTTTGGCAATAAACTTTAAACACTCTTTCGCACTTTGTGCAACAATGATGTCCAACATCATAAGATTATGAGAGAGACCAAAATCTTCTATTATCTTGCCGTCTTGGCATAGAGTAGCATCATCTGAAAGTTCTTGCTGTTCATGAACACGTTCTATCATCGGACGACGATCTAAAGCATAAGCATAGACTTTTTTATCCAATGCAGTTGCATATCCAACCTCATACACTGTACCAGAATCGGGCTCTAGACCACGAAAAGGGTTTAAGTTAGCCATTATAATGTCACACCCTTCTAAAAGGGATATATTGGCTTCTCTGATCGCTTTAGCCATCTCATAAGGTGTACCGTCGCAAACAATCTCATTGTCAAGTGGAAATACTCCTTCAAAACCATACTGCAGACAGAGCTCTTTTAAAGCCTTACCTTGTTCTATTGCATTTTGTTCAAACACATCGGGTCCGGCGAGATATATCTTTAACATTGTACTACCTTGCTTTTTGTGTACATTATATCTTTTGTTTACAGCTTTTGTTAAAATTATGAAAAGTATTCCATTTGACAGTGTAGTAATGTCAAAATTTGTATATAATTCTGTTAATAAAAAAAGAGGATATCTCATCGTTAAAAAAATTGTAAAATTCAGTTCTGTTGGTGCTTTGGGTTCTGTGACAAATATTACAATATTTTCTGCGTTGACTTTTATGAATGTCAATTACAATATTTCAGCGGTAATTGCCTTTTTAGTAGCAGTGACACAAAACTATCAACTTAATAAAAAGTGGACATTTCGAGACCATAAAACCAAGACCAGAAAAAAGTTTCCAAAATATTTAGCCCTGAACTTTACTAGTTTTTTAGTGAATTTAGCGGTACTCAACCTTGTTGTTCTAAATTTTGGAGACGAGAAATTAATACAGATAATGGGTCAGATAGCAGGCATCGCAGCGGCGATGGGATTCAATTTTTTAGGCAGTTATCTTATAATTTTTGCAAAACATGAGGAGAGTGAAATATGAGCAGAGGCATAATCGTCATCCCGACTTACAATGAGATCGAAAACATTGAGGTCATCTTAAAAAAGGTGTTTTCTCTTGATCTTGGTGTTGACATTTTAATCGTGGATGATAATTCTCCTGACAAGACCTATGCAAAAGTCCAAGAGCTTATCGATGCAAATACCTATGCCAATCAGCTTAATCTTGTCATCAGACAAAACAAAGAGGGCTTGGGAAAAGCCTACATTGAAGGTTTTAAGTGGTGTCTCGCACGCGATTACGCTTTTATCATTGAGATGGATGCAGACCTGTCGCATGACCCGAAATATCTGCCATCGTTTATAGAGAATATTAAAGAATATGACCTTATTATTGGTTCACGTTATGTCAAAGGCGGTGGTGTTGTCAACTGGTCACCGCTACGTAAGTTCATCAGTTTTGGCGGAAGTACCTATGCGCGTACTATCCTTGGCATCTCGATTAAAGATGTGACGGGCGGATTTAAATGTTTCAGACGAGAAGTCTTGGAAGCAATTGACCTCGACAATATTATAAGTGCCGGTTACGCTTTTCAGATCGAGATGAACTATAGAACGATCTTAAAAGGTTTCAAGGTCAAAGAGGTGCCTATCATTTTTGAAGACAGAGTCGCCGGTCAGTCAAAGATGTCTAAAAAGATCTTTATTGAGGCACTTTTGAATGTGGTAACCCTCCGTATGCACAAAAAAGATATTATTGAGGCTAAATAATGGGTAATAGAGAAAAGCTCTTTTTGCTTGTTTATACCTTCTTTAACGCGATTGCCAACCAATTTATCAAGCTTTATGCGGATGAGACCTATTATTGGGTCTGGTCACAAAAGTTGAGTCTCTCCTATTTTGACCATCCGCCTATGGTGGCCTATATGATCAAGATGACCACACTTTTTAGCGATGAACCTTTTTTCGTTCGACTGCCGGCAGTCCTGCTTGTCTCTGCAACGGCTTATATACTCTATAGATTAGCGCGTAAAATGTTTGATGAGCGTACCGCTATTTATACGTTTTATATCTTTTTGAGCTCAGTTTTTGTTTTAGTTGCCTCGACAGTCATCGCACCGGATATACCGTTGATGTTCTTCTGGGCATTGACACTTTACAGTGGATATATGTATGTTGAAGAAGACAATAAAAAATATGCGTTTTTGACGGGTCTTTCAGCGGGTGCAATGCTGCTTTCAAAGTATACAGGGGTATTGCCGCTCTTTACACTTGTTGTGTTTGTTCTCATATACCGTCGTGACCTTTTGAAAGATATCTATTTCTATCTGGCACTGTTGATCGCAACACTTGTTTTTGTACCCGTACTGTATTGGAACTATCAACACGATTTTATCTCATTCGCTTTCCAGTTTAGCCATGGTATTTCAGAAGAGAAAGTATTCCAAGGCAAATATTTTTATGGATTTATCGGCTCACAATTTGCTCTTTTTCATCCCTTGTATCTCTTGCCGTTGTTCTATTTTATCATACGTGACAAAGAGCGCTTTGAGCGAAAGAAAGTCTATCTTCTACTGCCATTTCTATTTGTAGTAGGCTTTTTTACCTATAACTCGGTCTATACAGAGGCAAATCCTCAGTGGGCAGCGGGTGCGTACCTCAGTGCGACTGTGCTCTTGGGCTATTACTTCGCCCAGTACAATATGCGTAAGCTAATGGCAAGTGCTCTTACGATCAGTCTTGTTGTCTTGGTTGCATTGAAAACTCCGTTAAGTGACTATGTCCCGCCATTGAAACGCTTCCATGACAAGCTGGGTGTCGTAGATAACTTTGATGCAGAGATTAAAGACCTTCAATTGGACATAGCCAGTTATGACTATCTGTTGATTGACAACTATCACGGATCAGACGTTGCTTATTATCTACGCAGCAGTGATAATCTACTGCTGCTAAGCTCAGCACGTTTCTCTCAATATAACATATGGCGTCATGATGAACTTGGGATCACACTCGATACAAAGATCACAACAATACCTAAACTGGGAAAGGTACTCTATATCAGTAAAAATCCAGGATATGTAGCTGATATTCGGAAGCTTTTTGTGACATATAAAGAGCTAGGCCATTATAAGAAAAAAGTGGGACGTAAAGAGTATGAATATATTGTTGCAGAGTTAGAAAACTAAAGAGAGCAGAGGCAACAATCAGAGTCTTGCTCTAATTGTTTGAGAGACTTGAATTATTTATCAAGTAATACTTAAGAACTGAAGAGAAGGGACTACTCCCAATCTCTAACCATGTTGTGACATCTAAAACACTGTTGTTGAATATTGACAAATGCTTTTTGTGATCTGTTTTGGCGATTGATCATTCTCATGTTTTTATCTTTTAAGATCACTCTTATCTCATCAATATATTTGTCAATTGAAGTTGCAGTATTTGTTGCCATACTGGATTTGTGTTTAAGGTCTTCAGGCAGCAGTCTTGTGATATTTTTTTTATCTCCCAAAAGTTCATCAACCTCTTTTTGAAAACTGTCTAAGGCTTTCAATGTTGCTTTTTTGTCATTTGTCAAAAAGCCTTGCTCTACACTTGAAAATGTGGCAGACAACATGGCCATATTTGTTTTTAGATCATAGCCATTAGCGCTCACACTAGACACTATACTTAAACTAACTAACCCACTTACTAATACCTTTTTGAACATTTGATCTCCTCAAGAACATATTGAATTTAAACAATTCTACAGATTAAAATATTAATTAAATCTTAACTTATAATATAATATTTTATAATAATATATTATTACTTATTATAATAATTTGTCTGTTGTTGCTATGTAGGCGTGTTAATACTTCAAAAGATTAATTTTTGAGTATATCTATAGGTGCCATAGGAAGTTTAGATAGATAAAGATAGTGATTTATGTGATGATTTAGTGATAAAATATGAAAATGAATTGTATACGTAAACACCGATTAAAAAGTTTTTCTATAATACGCGACATAGAGAGTTTAATTATAGGTGCCCTATATTGAGTGAGACAAATCATTGTAATATTATATTTATTTTTTAAGCTCTGCGACGATCTATATTCCCTCTAGTAGAACCAGCCACAGTCTGTCTACCTCTTTATCACTGAGAAAGAGGCTTGAGTGGTTATCAAACAGCTCTATTAACCCCTCTTGTTTAATACTAAGTGTGTGTGCACAATTTGGATGTGCGGGTAAAAAAGAACGAATGATAGAAACTTCTTTAGTAATAACTTCATCACAGAAAAAACAGTGTAGCTCTTTATGTAGGCGACCCTCATGCTCAAGCAGTTTTACATACGACTCAATAGCAATACGTTTAGGGTTCTGTTTGGCCCAGGATTCAGCAGCTCTGTCTAAGAGTTCAAAGTAAAAACCACCGGTCTCTTCAGACTCTTTCAGATGAGAGTAGAAGAGGGTGACAAATTGTTGCCATGTGCGTAGTTTATGATGATCTGTAAGCCATGGATAGCCAAGGTGAAGAACATCTCGCAGTTGTCCAATAGTGGACTTGACATTAGTGATGATCTCAAAATCGATTTTGAAGCCGAGATTAATAACCCCATGCCTAGCACCATAGAAACGATAAAGTGTATCTAAGCCACTATCCGATAAAATTGTTACAACAAGATCTTCGTCTCTAGCGCGATTGAGACTGATTATAAAGCCTTGCATCTCTGTTTCTTACCTACACATTCATTATTTTTATTTCTCGTAATTATAGCTCCTAAATACAAGTTTAACCTGACACCGAGTATACTATTAGCAATTTTAGAATTTCTAAATATATCTAAGTTGCTTAAAAACTGCTTAAATTTAGAAAATTTGTAAAAATTTCTATTAAGGAATCTTATATGATGGAACATCACGATCTATTACGATCATTTAAAGATAATTGTGGTTTTGGACTTGTTGCAAACATTAAAAACCGCGCTTCACACAAAACACTAGAAGACGCTATTACGGCGCTTGAGCGTATGATGCACCGTGGGGCTGTTGCAGCCGATGGTAAAACAGGGGACGGTAGTGGTCTACTGCTCTCTATGCCTACCGAGTTTATGCGTCGTGTTGCAAAAGAAGCAGGTTGTGAACTTCCTGAGCAGTTTGCTGTTGCAACGGTCTTTACTAAAGACAAAAAAGAGTTGGATGTTTTAGAAGAGGTCTGTGTAGCAAATGACCTTAAAGTTGTCTACCGTCGTGATGTTCCGGTAGACACCAATGCCTTGGGTGACCAGGCGATGGCTACATTGCCAAACATAGTACAGGTCTTTATTACGGCTAACTCTATTATGGCAAACCAGCGTTTTGACGCACTGCTCTATCTCTCTCGTAAAGAGACAGAGCATAAACTGGTCGATGTAAGAGACTTCTATATCTCTTCAATGTCATCTAAAGTCCTCTCTTATAAAGGTCTTGTGATGCCAACGCACATCAAAGAGTTTTATCAAGATTTCCAGGACGAACGTTTCAAGATCTCTTTCTCACTCTTTCACCAACGTTTCTCGACAAACACACTTCCTGAATGGCGTTTGGCACAGCCTTTTAGAGCTATTGCACACAATGGTGAGATCAACTCGGTCGAAGCAAACCGTTTCAATGTCGAAGTGAAATCAGAGTCGATCAAAAGTGATGTCTTTACGGATGAAGAGATCGCACGTATACTACCGATCCTTCAACTAGGCTCTTCTGACAGCGCGTCGGGTGACAACTTCTTTGAGTTCCTTATTGCCAACGGTATGGACTTCTTTAAGGCTGCTCGTGCAGTAATTCCTGCACCATGGCAAAATGCACCGCACATAGACCCTGAACTTCGTGCTTTCTATGAGTACCAATCAACAGTGTTTGAAGCATGGGACGGTCCAGCAGCATTCTCACTGACAGATGGTCGTTACATCGGTTGTGTACTTGACCGTAATGGTCTTCGTCCATCTAAGTACATCATCACCCATGATGACAATCTGCTTATTGCGTCTGAGTATGGTGTTGTTGACATTCCTGATGAGCAGATCAAAGAGCGTGGTCGTCTGCAATCAGGACAGATGATCGGTCTTGACCTTAAGTTTGGAAAAGTACTTAAAGATGATGAGATCAACAACTATCTCAAATCATCTAACCCTTACATGACGTGGTTAAATGAACGCATGGTCTATCTTCAAGAACACGTTGAGAACCAGTACATGACAAACTGTAATATCGAAGAGGACATCACACACCGCCAACGTTACTTCAACGTGACACATGAGATCGTTGAACAGGTCATCGAGCCGATGATCAATGACGGTAAAGAGGCTGTCGGTTCTATGGGCGATGATACACCGCTTGCAGCATTTAGTACAAAACAGCGTAACTTCTCTGACTTCTTCAAGCAGAAGTTTGCACAGGTAACCAACCCGCCTATTGACCCGATCCGTGAAAAGGTGGTGATGAGTCTTAACACTGGTTTTGGTGAGATCCATAACATGTTAGATGAGCTCCCTTCTCATGCGCACCGTCTTAAAGCGATTTCGCCGATCATTACTTATGAGAAGTTAGAAGTTCTTAAATCATACGGTGATGTTAACTCCCCTCGTTATGAGGATTTTTACAAAAACGAAACATTCTCGGTTGCTTATTCAACTGACCTGAAAAAATCGTTAGATGCACTCGTTGACAAAATTGTTACAGCCGTTAAAGAGGATGGTGTACGTATTGTTGTCTTGGATGACAAAGAGTTTTCAAAAGAGATGCGTACTATTCCTATGTTGCTTGCTGTAGGTCGTCTCAGCCGTGAGCTGCTTAACCAAAAAATACGTCACCTTGTCTCTATCATTGCTGACACAAGTGAAGTGGTTGATTCTCACGGTGCGGCAACACTTCTTGGTTATGGTGCCAGTGCCGTTTTCCCTAGCCTGCTTTTTGCATCGGCTGTTAACCGTGTTAACCAATCTAAACAGCTTGATATCAGCTGTTCAGAAGCGCTTAAAAATGTACACATGTCACTTAATGCAGGTCTACTGAAGATCATGTCTAAGATGGCTATTGCGACGATCGCTTCGTATCGTAACTCGAGTCTGTTTGATGTTATGGGCCTAAGCCGTGAGATCGTTGCAGACTGTTTCAGTGATTCACATGCATTGATCCCTGGTATCGGTTATGATGATATCGATGCACGTCTTCAAGATGCACATACTAAAGCCTTTGAGGATCGTGGTTTCAGTACGATCTTCCCACTTGACATCGGTGGTTTCTACAAGTTCTATAACGGTCAAGAGTATCACGATTTCGGTTCTGACACT
>JAUWLG010000088.1 GCA_030613795.1 Helicobacteraceae bacterium | reverse complement strand
TGTTAAAGACGGTCTTATCCACCTTATTAAGCGCATTGAACTCATCGACGGTGTGAAAAGTGCCCGTATCTTGTACCTTTATCCAAGTACGACCAGTATGAAACTATTGCAAGAGATCGCAAAGTCTAAACTCTTTCACAACTACTTTGACATGCCGATACAGCACATCAACGATGATATGCTCCGTATGATGAAACGCGGTTTTGGCAAAGAGAAGACACTTGAACAGCTGAACTATATGCGTTCTCTGCCAAACTCTTTTGTACGGACGACTTTTATCGTCGGCCATCCGGGTGAGACCCAAGAGATGTTTGACGAACTTTGTGACTTTGTCAGAGAATTCGGCTTTGACCGTGCCAATGTCTTTGGTTACTCTGATGAAGAGGGAACCTCGGCGTATACGGTAGATGAGAAACTTTCTCAAGAGCTTATTGATGAACGTGCTGAGATTTTAGGTGCGATCTGTAAAGAAGCCGAGATGGCTTCACTGCAAGCAGAGATCGGTAAAAAGATCGAACTTATTATTGATGGAGAGAGTGATGAACACGAATTTCTACTCTCTGCTCGCAAAACGATCTGGGCACCTGAGATCGATGGTGAGATCTATGTTAATGACAAAACGATTGATGAAGAGCTAGCGTTTGGCGTTATCTACAGAGCAAAAGTGACCGACATTGTCGGCACAACACTGACAGCAACTGTCATCGGGCATGCTGAATAGCGAAACCCTACTCCAACTTCAAGAGGGTAAAAACCTTCTTGCCTTCTCAGGTGGTGTAGACTCCTCTGCCCTCTTTTTTTTACTTAAACAAAACAACATTCCTTTTGACCTTGCCATTGTCAATTATCAGATGCGCGGCCAATCTTTTGAAGAGGTTGCCTATGCACACTCCTTAGCAAAAGAGTTTTCCAAAGAGTGTTATGTGTTAGAGACCTCACTTACAGAACAGAACTTCGAAGCTACTGCTCGCAAGGTACGTTATGACTTTTTTGAAACACTGATCCAAGAGCATGGCTACACCAACCTCATCACCGCCCATCAGCTTGATGACCGTTTAGAGTGGCTGCTGATGCAGTTAAGCAAAGGGGCCGGTCTTTATGAACTGCTTGGAACACAAGTCATCGAAAAAAGAGAGAACTATCAGTTGGTACGTCCTCTGTTAGAGACGACAAGAGCAGAGATCCAAACCTACCTAAACGACAATGCCATTCGCTATTTTGAAGATGAAAGCAACAGTGACGAGAAGTACAAACGCAACTTCTTCCGTCACAACCTTGCAGCGCCTCTGCTTGAAAAGTATGCCGGCGGTATTAAAAAGAGTTTCACTTACCTCAATGAGGATCTGACGGAACTTATGGAGCAGAACATCGATGTAAAGAGTGTTCAGGGACTACATTATTTTGAGTACCCCGCCTCCAGACGCAGTGCCATCATCACTGCTGATCGGACTTTAAAAGAGCAAGGGTTTTTGATGCGTCAAGGGGATAAAGAGGCTCTGAAAACGGCAGAGGAACATGTCGTCGGACGCCAATATGTTGTCAGTTTCCATCCGTACTACTGTTTTATCGCACCTTATCTAACATACGAAATGCCAAAAGAGTTTAAAGAGAAGTGCCGTCTTTTAAAAGTACCTCGAAAACTGCGGCCTTATCTTTTTGAGAACAGAGAAGCTTTTGATGTGGTTGTTTCGCTATTGAATAATAGTAAAGAGTTTTAAAGTAAGTCAGCAGATTCAGTATGAATATTCCTATATAAAATATTCAATTCTTATCGAAAATATAAAATTTCTATGATTTTCCAAACTTTTTTAAATGTCTTTTGTAGAGGTTATGTCAGTTTTCTTCTTTGCGTACACAAAGCAGAAAGCTAACGGTAAAGAAGAAAGTGCAATTGCCTTCGGGTAGAGTTACTGTTTAAACTTTAAATTCAAAAAACCAGGCATTTTCAGAGAAACATCCCTACGGGAGCGGTACCCTTGTTTTGACACATACTGCCAAAATTAGTGTTGAGACGCAATAACAAAGAACTTTCAAAACTATTCAAACTAAGTCAAAAGCGGCAGCTTTTAGATTCAAATCCATGCGTTACCGCTTGATCTTTATCGTGGCATCTGCAAAGCTGACTAGAGGGAGAGAGTGACCGTTAAAAAACCCACTTTGTCTGAGCATAGCAAGTTAGGGAGATTTAGGGAATGAACGAGTGCAAGGAAGGTACTCGACAGCTGTCGAGCTTGAAGCCGTCGCGAGCGGTTTTTCGTTTCATTTTTGCCGAGACAAAAAGGAAAGAGTATATTCAAGTGAATTTAAAAATCCAACAAACTAGACAAGACCTAAAAACCACATATTCTATAGATAATAAATTAAGTACCGACTTACTGTACTTTAGTATAGACTTTCAAAGTAAAGTGGGTGTCGATCCCATCTTTCACCCCTTTAAACTGAAGGGTTCCATCAACCTCAACGACCCATTCAAACTGATTCAACGCATCTATAAAACGGTAATACTCCACAGGCGTTGCTATCTTTGCGCGGACATCAAGTATGTCTGTCTGAAATGCCTCATCTTTTTCACTGACAATACTGCGAAGAGTAAATGATGTGAAGTATTGGCTTAAGTACGTTTCGAATCGTTCCTCATCGAAATGTTTATGCAGAGCAATATCGATATTTTTTTCTCTATCTTGAAGGTTTTGAAGGTCAGCATAGTGTCTGTCAAACTCTTTTTCAGCAGTTGCGAGATCGTCACTGTTTTGTTGCAGCTCTATGTTTAGTGCACGGTAGGCTTTGACCTTGGGCGTAAAGACAAAAAAGCCAAAGACAACAACCACACTCAAAAGTATAAAGAGAAGAACAACCGATCCAAAAGAGGCAAATTTACTCATTTTTTTGCCTCCACTGTTGAGATGTTGTTAAACCGATAACTACCATTTTTCAATTTAGTAAACTTTGTTGAGCTTCGACTAAAGAGAGACTCAAGAGAGAGTTGAAATGAGTTATTAAAATGTTTTTTACTGATCGTAGTCCCTTTTAGTCGTAAGGTACTCTCACGAAACTCAGCTAATTCCAGCACCACACCATCAGGAACAAGGTCAAAGAAATTTTTGACATTCTCTTTTTTGAGTCTGTTTTTTGTGCTGATCTCTTCTCGCAGTTTTTCCAGGATCTGCAGGCGTTTCACTTCAGAAAGAACACGTTGCTGCTCATTTTGGATCATCAGTTTTTTACTTTTTACACTCTCTAGCTCCTGCTCATATGTTGTAATGCTACTGTTTAAAAACAGAGCGCTTCCAAGCATAATGACTAAAAGAAGTGCAAATGTAGACAGAAGCCATATCAACTCTGCACCAAGCACTTTTTTCTGTCGGGGTGGTATAAAGCTGTGTTTCAACCGAGCTCCTTTTCACTTAACAGGACTAATTCATGGGCGAGGTCTATGCTCTGTTTGTCAACTTCAACAAAAAGTGCCTCTTCAAGTCGATTTTCTAAATCTGTATCGAAGTTCAATCCATCTGCAATAAAGATCTTCTCAATAAACATCGTATCATCCACTTTATTCTCATAAAAATCTTTGACTGCTGCTTGGATCTTCTCTATGTATCTCTCCAGGACCTTTGTCCCATCGATCAGTGCGAGCTCATCATGCATCATGATCTGTTTGCCAAAAATCATCGTACTATTTTTAAAGACAGCGCTTAGTATAAAATCACTGGTGATAAGAAGATAGAGCCCATCACTGTTTTTCAGCCTCTCCTGATAAAAACTGTACAGCAGAGAAAAGGGTGAGAAGAGAAAGTCAAGTCCAACATTTTTATACATCTTTTGTCTCTCGAAGAGGTCATCTTTACTTATATAGACGCCCCATCTGTTCTCAACACATATTTTGTCCACACTGCTCAGGTCAATCCCTTGTGCATCGCGGCAGTCAGACAAGAGACCTTGGGAGGCTTCTGTCTCCAAAAGAGCAATATAGGTCAATGAGCTCTCTTTTTCAAGCTTTCTGATCGTCTTTTCTAAAGCCGCGATCCCCTCAAGGAGCTGAGCGTCATAACGTTTGATCAGCTTACCGTTTTTGCGCAGTTCACCATAGAGATGAACACCCTCAGCTGAAGGTATCAGCGTGATAAACAGTTTTGGTAAAAAAGATTCAAGAAATTTCATCATCATCCTGACACAAGGGGTGTGCTTTTACATAGTTTTGCATCTTTACACTGCTGCCTAGCTTGGTGTAGATCTGCGTTGTTGACATCGAGGCATGTCCCAAAAGTTCACTCACATCTGCTATACGTGCACTGTTGTTCAAGAGTGCCGTTGCGTATGAGTGCCGCAACTGATGCGGTGTTACTTTCAGTCCAACCCGTTTGAAACATTTAGTTACCAGATATCTTAAACTATTTTCACTTAATCGAGCCCCCTTGGACTCAAAGAGAAATCGCGCTGGCCTTGTCTCGTCAATATATTTTTTCATCAAAGAGTAACTTGAGGCTAACATCGGAACGTCACGCCCTTTTTGACCCTTACCCATAACACGGACCCATTCGCTTGTGATCTCTTTTAACTCTAATGACGCCAGTTCCGAGATACGCAGTCCAAGAGTATAGAGTAGCGTGACGATCAGCTGTTCATTTAATGGTGCGTTAGAGAGGGCCTCTTTAATGTGGGCATCACTGATAGGTTTAGGAAGTGAAGCCGGTACTTTGATACTCTCGTCCGCTTTGAGTGAGACCTTTTCACCTTGATCGTTTATATACTCGCAAAAACTTCGCATTGCAGAGATCTTTTTGGAGATAGTGGTTGGTTTAAGGCGAGCGATGTGGAGACGAAATGGCATTAAGTTTAGAGTTGTATGTGCGCCATCTTCTTCAACCTCTAAAAAAGAGAAGGCCTCTTTGAGAGATTCGTCATAACTTTTCAATGTCAGGTCAGAGTAACCTCGGAATTTCTCCAAATAGACTAAAAAAGCTTTGCGATACTCTTCAAGACTCTGTTTCATCGCTAATAATCGTGAAGAAGCAGTTTCTCTTTTATAAGCGCTCTTGCCTCTTCTCTCTCCATGCCTGAGAGATCAAGAGGCTCTGAGGCGTAAAAATCCAACCGGGTAAAAGGTTTTGGAATCGTAAAACGGTCCCAACTGTTAAACTGCCAATACGATTTGGGTACACAAGAGAAGATGATGACCTTGGCCTTTGTCTTCTGTGCCATGATCACCACACCGTCAGCTACCTCATGGCGCGGTCCCTTTGGACCATCAGGTGTTATTCCGATATCACCGCCATTTTTCAAGGTCTTTATGGCAGCGATCAAAACCTTGGCTGCATTGCGGGTACTTGAACCGTGAATCGTATTTAATTTCAGATGATGAATAGTCTTGGCGATGATCTGACCATCAAAATGGTCACTGATCACCACGTTAATGTTTGGTCTGTTACGCAGCTGGTAATAGAGAAAAGGCTGATAGATCAAGTCCCCATGCCAAAAAGCTGCAATAAAGGGTTCTTCCGGAACAGTAGCTGGAAGGTGGAACACCTTTTTACTGCTGAAATAGAAAAGACGGATCAGGAGTGACCCGATAGGCGGGATCAAGAAAAGAGCCAATGAGCGAAGCAGACGCTTACGCAAGTAACTCTCCGGTCAGACTCATTCTTGCTGCAGAGGTGATCTTAACATCACGGATCTGGCCTAAAAGCTCTTCAGAACCTTTGACTTTGACCAAAAAGTTGTTACTGCTGCGGCCTGCGACATAACCCTCTGAACGAAGCTCTTCAAAATAGACCTCATAGGTCTTACCGACCTGGCTCTGCATGACCTTGTCAACAACAGTGTCTTGAAGCGCTTGCAGTCTGTGCAGACGTTCAGATGCTACTTCGCCATCCACAGCATTTTCATATTCAGCCGCTTCCGTCAATGGACGAGGTGAGTACTTAAGGCTGAACATCTGCTCAAAGCCCACCTCTTTTGCCACCTTCATAGTCTCTTCAAAGTCTGCATCACTCTCGCCCGGAAAACCGACGATGATGTCAGTACTGATACTGACATCAGGTGCCATCTCACGAAGTTTTGCCACGCGGTTCAGAAACCACTCTTGGCTGTAACCGCGTTTCATCTCTTTTAAGATCTCCGTTGAACCACTCTGCAGCGGAACGTGCATCGACTTACAGATCTTAGGATTTTTAGCGAACTCTTCAATAAACTCATC
>JAUWLG010000038.1 GCA_030613795.1 Helicobacteraceae bacterium | reverse complement strand
GAAGAGTCAGTCAAGGACTTTTTAAATGCACAAAAAGAGTTTTTAAACACCCATCTTCTTCAATGGGCACCGATGTACCTTATCAACATGAAGTATGAAGCGCGTACGCCGCTTTACTACGATGCTTCTGAGATGGCATTGGAATTCATGTTGTCTGACAACGAACTGCTTGCAGAAAGTTTTGCTGCTGAATAATGGCTGCTATCGCTCTTAATCCATCTGCCTGTGTCCGTTCTCTTGCTAAGTTCAGTGAGTGTACCAAATGCGAGGTTATCTGTCCTACCAATGCCATTGTTATAGACGGTGGACTCCCAGCTATTAACTTCTCTCAATGTGTGGCTTGCGGCGGGTGTGCAGGGGTCTGTCCTTCAGAAGCACTGAGCCTTGATGACTTCAGCGCAACAGAGTTCTTTTTTGAGTTTGCTTCGAGTGAAGAGTCTCTGATCTCATGCCGTAAAAACGTTCCTTGTATCTCTGTTTTCAGTGTTGAACACATTATCGGACTGGCTTCGCTCAAAGACGGTATTACCTTCGATATGGGTCACTGTGAGGGCTGTGATATAGCACATACCTGTAGAGCTCAGATCGAAGCAAATGCAGAAGAGGCAAACTATGTACTTGAGGCAATGGAGAGCAGTGCCAGTGTTACTCTTGAAAACACCGCTTATATGCCAGAAGAGACTGTCGAAACGCCTGTAGGTGAGCGTCGTGATTTCTTTAGAGCTTTGACACTTAAAAATGCTGCAACGGCAAAACATAAATTTGACAGAGAAGTTGAGATCGCAACAGATGAGTTGGTAGAACATACCATCACCAATGACAAAATCGCGCTTTTAAAACAGAAAGGTATTCCGGATAAGCGGAAACTTCTCTTTACGGCACTCAAACGTGCAGAGAAGCCATCGACCTACCATGTGGTAGATGCCACAGAATTGAGTTTTACCTCGCAAAAGCTTTTTGATGAAGAGAAGTGTACTGCGTGCCAGATGTGTTATCGTGTCTGTCCGACCGGTTCATTGACCTCAAATGTGCGTAATTCTAAGATCGATTTTGATCCATTTTTATGTATAAAGTGTCATATCTGCCATGATGTATGTGAACCGAATGCCTTGACACTTTCGGATTCGTACAACGTCAAAGAGTTTTTTGAACCAAGTGTTCAAAACCTTGTCACCTTTAATGTCAAAAGCTGTAATGAGTGCGGGCGTCTGTTTACCTCATTAGCCGGTGCAAAGATGTGTTACCAGTGTCAATGTGAAGAGGAAGAAGCTCGTGAACTGTGGGGAATAACGGATGATATATACAAGTAAGGATTACCTATGAGTATTGAAAGTATGAATGAATCAAACACTATTGGTCGTCAGACAACACTGTTTGGTTACATTGCTGAAGAGGCGCAACAAAACCGTTTGTCTGTTAGTATGAATCGTCTTTTCAAAGCGGCCGGAGATGATGCCATGATGATCCCGATGAACATTCGTGAAGATGACTTTTTCTTTACCCTCTCCAACATGAGAGATGCACAGTTAAGCGGTACGTTCATTGGTCCAGAGTATCAAAAAAATGCTTCTGAGATCGTTGACATACAGAGTGAACTTTCGACTGCTTGCGGCGCATGTGATGTGGTGGTTGTGAAAGACAAAAAGCTTATTGGAGATTTTATTGCGATACAATCTCTTTTTGAACTGCTTGATGAAAAAGGTGCAAAAAAGATCGCGGTTATCGGAGCGGGTGCGTTAGCCAAAGCGATTGCATTGACGAACAGAGATCATGCACTTTTCTTTTATCATGAATATATAGAGTCATTGATGAAGATGAATGAGAGTGTAGAGATCGATATCAACCGTTTGAGCAGCGGTTGTGACTTGAGCGGTTATGATGCTGTTATTGACGCCTCAAGTATCGAGTCTTTAGCAATGGTAGCGAATCTGCCATCACTCTGTATCGACCTTAAAAATGCGAAACAGCTTTCAGCACTTCGTCAACGTGCTGTTGAGTTGGGCTCTGAATATATCGGCTATGAAGCTCAACTCGAGTGTTTGACACAAAACGCTTACAACTTTGTAAAAAACAATTAATTAAAAAGGAAACAGTTATGATCAACGGAAATATGGATGAACTAAGAGCTGAGTTTGACAAATTTGTACATGACAAGTGTGATATGAGTGAAGATGGAAGCTGTGATACTGACTCGAATCCGGATCTCGGTGATGCAGTTGACGAAGAGCCGTATCCAGGCTTTGTAGATGAACTTCAAGAGAGACTTCTTGCACCTAGCAAGAGCGGGGTCTATCTTTCACGTATCGATATTAAACGTGTTGCTGAAGGCATTGATGAGTCAATTCCTATTAAAGAGCGTGACAAGATGATCAAAGCACTTTTCCGTCATACAACTAAACGTGAATACTTAAGTACAGCATTTGCTGAATTCAATAAACATATGAATGGTCGTGTCATGATCTATACGGAACTTGCAGAGGCATTCCCACTCTCTAGAGAGATCTTTGATGGCCAGATCGCTAAAGTCAAAAAGACACAAAAGATGTTTGACCAGATCGTAGCAGATTATGAAGAGATCGAACCGACTTTTGATCCGATGATGATATAAATTTATATTATCTATAAGGTGAAGTGTAGTTTTACTTTAAAACTACCACCTTTTGGATGTATCTCCGCACGCATTAACAAAAAATAGCACAAATTCCCCTTTACCCTAGCCAAACAGACTTTTTTTTGCTAAAATTACGCTTATGAGACCTATTGGATATTTAGTATTAATCAACAACGAACACCCGGACACTATTGCTTTTGACAAAGAGCTATCACTTTCTATCGCTAAAAAGCTGAATGCTAAAGCGATGAAGTATGTAGAGAAGCACTACTCTGAGCGCCTTAGCGCATCAGAGTTGGCAAAAATGCTGGCCTTTGACAACACAGAAACACGTGAGCAGGTACTTGACCGCCTACGTGCAGAACTAAACGACTTCTGGAAACTCACGCTCTAAGTCGTGAGTTTCTAACATTTAACAAGCAGTACCTCTTTCACGACACTCTTCCACTATAATTTTATATCTTACTACTTACTATTTAGTTATAGCAGTACCTTCTTTTACTTCCAAGGATAATTCACATGGCGCAAATAAAAATATATGGATTAAAAAAACATCTTAGCAGTGTTAAAAGTGAACTCTCCAAGACAATACATCAATGTATTGTTGAGACACTCTCTTTTCCAAAGGAGAAAAGGTTCCATCGATTTATCACGTTTGACGAAGAGTATATGATCTTTCCTGATGACAAAAGCGATCGCTACACTATTATAGAGATAATGATGATGGAAGGCCGAACAGTAGAGACCAAAAAAAGTCTTATCAAATCACTGTTTCAAAAGATAGAAGAGGATCTACAGATAGACAAAGATGATATTGAGATCTGTATTATTGAGAGCCCAGCATCTAACTGGGGATTTAGAGGGATGACAGGTGATGAGATTGTGTTGAACTATAAGGTAGAGGTCTGATTTTTACAGGTAATCAATTAGTCCTGACATCAAGACCCCTTGCCAAATGATCGCAGTAACAATTCCAGCAGCAATTCCAGCTAAGACATCATCAAACATCACGCCATAGCCACCCGGTGCTTCTCTGTCGATACGCCCGATGATAGAGGGCTTTTTGATGTCAAAATAGCGGAACAGTACAAAACTCAGCACGATTTGGATAAGCATACCATTTTCAATAACAAGCAGTTCATTTAACGGAGTAAAGATGCCAGGTGCAATAGAAAGTGCCAGCCACATACCCACTAACTCATCAATAACTATACGACCATCATCATGAGTATTGGAAGTCTCCTGGTATTTGTTAACGGCCTTAACACCTGCTAGTGTTAAGAGCATAGCCGCTAAAAATAGAGTCTCTGGACCAAAGTAAGCTAAGATCAATACCCCTAATGGCAGTGATACAATTGTCCCGACAGTACCTGGTGCTTTTGGTGCAAGACCACTATAACCTACTGTTAAAAAAAACCAATTCATTTAAATAATCCTTATTTGGTAAAGAGTGAAGTGAGATAAGGTGAGATTGTTTATACAATCTCTTTGCTCTTCACTATGTCAAAGACGTTGTCTGGTAGAGTTTCATCAACTCTTTATAAAAATCTTTTTCGGTATGCTCTTCAAGCAGACCGGTAACCGGCATGATGTCATAGTAGAGCTTCTCAAGGTTTTTAAAACGATCCGGAAAGAGATGTGACAAGATGATAGCCGCGATCTCTTTACGCATCAATACTGCCGGTGGCAGAAGTCCCAGTTTAATAAGTTCTAAGATAGAGTCAGAGTGATATGAGATGTGATGATGCTGACCATGTGGGCAGGTCTTGGTACTGACTAAGGTCGTACACTCATTGCAGTAGACATACTCTGATGCGATGTCTACTTCGATATCAAGAGTTGTTAATCTGTCAATGATGGATTTGTTGGTGTTACGCTCATAGTACATTCCTACACCAGCATGATTCTGGCCGATAGTCAGGCGGTTACAACCAAAGTTTTTAGCAACAATAGCGTCGATAATGATCTCATTATAACCCGCGAAGATGTAGCTGTTTTCTAAAGGTACAACAACAACACGGCTGGTTGGTAAAAAGTTCTGTACAAAATAGTTAAGGGTCTCGTAACGAAGATCATACTGTAGATCAGAGCTGTTAAACGGTTTGAGTAGAAAGATGACAATAAGATCTGTTTTGTCCAGTGCTTGACGGATAAGGCGTTCATGCGCACGGTGAAGAGGATTGGCCCCCATCATAATTGCTGTGACATGCTGCGCTCCTACACGTTGTTTAGCGGTCTCGATCTCTTTTTTTCGCTCCATTATAGAGTCGAGATTGATCTCGAACTCACCACTGACAGCGATCTTTCCTAAACGTTGATAGGTTGATTTTACACCGGGGTGTTCAAGGTTGTCTGTTCCGTAGATCTGGCGAACGCGCTCTTTAGGGTTGATCTCGAAGACCTCTTCAACGATAAGGTGACCGACTACTTTGTCGTCAGTGACAAGGGTGAGTTTGTCTCCCTCTTTAGCCGCAGCTAAGACCTCTTGATTGATCTTTCCGCTTGGTGCTAAGATAAGGGGAAAGGGAAAAATCTTTTGGTTGTAGGTGCCTGTCTGTAAGACCTCTAAGGTCTGCTTTTTATTCATAAGAGAGGTGACAGGATAGAGAAGCCCAGATTTAACAAGAGCTAGGGCAGAGAGCGCCTCTTGGTCGACGTAGAGGGTGTTATTTTTTCTTGATGATGCCATACTTTTTTCTTTTCTCCCAGAGACTTTTACGAGAGATACCTAACTTTTTAGATAGCTCAGTGTCTGGAAACTTGTGTTGATAATTTAACACAATATATTTGACATAGTCTTCGATAGGCAGGATGTCACCCTGTTCAAAGACGTTGTTGTCACTTTTTATCTCAACAACAGTGTAATCCATCTCTTCATCGATGCTGTCCGTACTTGAGACAATTGCCTCACGTCCTTCGATCAACTCAAAAAAGGCTTTTTTATCTCCTTTTTTGATAGCTTGAAAATCGTTAGCATAGATCAGTGTACTTGCTGAAAGTTTTTCGATCTCACTAAAGGCGTCGTTGTTTGCCAATGAGACAAAGTGAAGAGTCTTGCCATGTATCTCTGCATAAGAGAATGCGAAAGCGTCTGTGTATTTTTGAAAGTTGCTGGAGATGAAGATCGGCACTTCGATCTCTTCAAGGTTTTCATCGATGTTGATACCGTTGAAAACATGTTTCAAATAACGCTGATACGTTGAATTTTGACGTTTAAGACGCTCGTAGTCCTGAAAATGTTCGATCTTACGAATAAGCTCTTCGATCATAAACGGTTTTAGGATGTAATCTTTTGCACCCGCGCTCAGTGGCTTAGAGACAGTGTCATTAGAGATGTATGAGACCATCAAGATAACAACCGCATCTTTATAGGCCTCGATAACAGGGTAGATGTCCTGGTCATTGATGTTCGTTGAAAGAAGAATAACATCGTAAGGGATGCGTTTAAGAGCGTCTTGTGTTGAAGAGCTCATATCACAAGAGTGACCTAGTTCGCCAAGTTTTGCAGCGATACTCTGTGCTAAATAGATCTCATTTTCAATAATTAATATACGCATTTATTTCTGTGTCCAATCATAGTAGTTTAATGTCGCAGTTGCCATAACGCCAACTCCTTCTTTACGGCCGATAAAGCCTAGTTTTTCTGTAGTTGTTGCTTTGACATTCATACGTGAAGCAGGAATGTGTAAAAGCTGTGCCAGTGTACTTCGCATTTGTGACTTGTAGTTACTGAGTCGTGGTGCCTCAGCTGCAATAGTGATATCAGCGTTGAGAACAACCAGACCGAATTGGTGTAGTCGTAAGACAGTGGTACGAAGAAGCTCTTTTGAGTCAATGTTTTTGTAGCTGTTGTCATTGTCCGGAAAGAGCATACCGATGTCGCCAAGTCCAGCAGCACCTAAAAGTGCATCAATGAGTGCATGAATAGCAACGTCGCCGTCACTATGGGCTTTAAAACCGTAATCAACATCGATCTTAACCCCGCCAAGTACCATCTCACGACCCTCTTCAAAGGCATGAACGTCAAAGCCGTTTCCAACAAGGGTTGCATTTGATGGCGCTTTAATACAAGGGAGTTTTGTCAGGTCTTGGATATAGGTGATTTTGTGTGCATCTTCTGAACCATCGATGAAGTGACGTGTTCCGCCATCAGCCACAATAGCAGAGCTTTCATCAGTAAACTCTTTGTCTGTTCGAAGGGCTTTTTTAAGAGTGTCTGTCTTTGAAAGTTGTGGTGTTTGAATGCGTTTGACCTTGTCGCGGTCAATGGTGTTGTTCTCATACACTATGGTGTCATTGACATTGAGTGTCGGTACAACTACATCAGCAAGTTCTTTAGCATCAATTAGTGTCTGTATCAACTTCTCATCGATACATGCACGAGCGATGTCACTTACCAACACATAAGGAGTTGTGACATTGGCTAGTGCATTTTGAAGGGATTGTTGACGTGTGTCACCACCTTCAACGATCGTATAGTCACAGAAGCCTTCCATAAAAGGAACTTCTTCTTTATGAGAGGTGATGATGATGTTACTAAATAACGCAGTAGAGTCAAACTGATCTGCTACAAATTGCCACAATGGTTCATGGTCTATGCGCAGCCACTGCTTTTTTACAGGCAGTCCGAAGCGGCTAGAGTTCCCAGCGGCTAGTAAGATTAGCGTTATATCGGACAAAAACACTCCTGTTTCTTTAAAACTGTTACGAAATTATACACATCGAAAGCTTTCTTTTATCTTGTGTTTCTGAAATTAGTAACAATTTGTAACTCATTCAAGAGACGAAAAGAGCTTGAGAGTGATATATCTTATATAGAGGAGTCCTACATTATAATGTCATCGCAAAATGTCCAAAAAACGATTCTAAATATTAAGTTGAGTTGAAACTTTTTGACTTACTTTTAGAGAGGTAAGGCTTTTTCAGTCTTGCGGACTATATTACGATTATTATTTGATGGTAAATAGTGAAGTAATTCACTGTTGCCATCGCATGGAGAATATATTATGAGAACAGAGTGGCTAGAAAAGCGTAAAAACGACAAGACCCCGACACAGATGTACTATGCCAAAGAGGGCATAATTACTGAAGAGATGGAGTATGTTGCCAAGTTAGAGAAACTTAGCCCGGAGCTGGTTCGTAGTGAAGTTGCGCGTGGTCGTCTGATCATCCCGGCTAACATCAACCACACAAACCTAGAGCCAATGGCTATCGGTATTGCAGCAACATGTAAGATCAATGCGAACATCGGTTCATCTGCAATTGCTTCTGATGTTGAAGGTGAGATCGAAAAGATACAAGTATCTCAACACTATAAAGCAGACACGGCGATGGACCTTTCAACAGGTGGTGATCTTGATGAGATACGTCGCGGTGTTATCGATAATGCGCATATCCCTATCGGTACTGTGCCGATCTATCAGATCATTGCAGACTGTAATGACCGTATTGAGGATCTAACCATCGAAGCGATGTTAGACGTACTTGAGCGTCAAGCTAAGCAGGGTGTGTCGTACTTCACGATCCACGCAGGTTTCTTGCTTGAGACAATGCCAAAAGTGGCTAAACGCAAGATGGGTATTGTAAGTCGTGGTGGTTCATTGATGGCTGCATGGATGATGCACTATCATAAAGAGAACCCATTTTATACAGCGTATGACGATATCCTAGATATCTGTGCGAAGTATGACGTCTCTCTTTCCCTTGGGGATTCACTTCGCCCGGGTTGTCTTGCAGATGCGTCTGACGATGCACAGTTAGGCGAACTTAAAGTCCTGGGAGACTTGACACTTCGCGCTTGGGAGAAAAATGTTCAGGTTATGATCGAAGGTCCGGGTCACGTACCTTTGAACCAGATCGAGCGCAACATGAAGATCCAACGTGAGCTTTGTCATGAAGCACCATTTTACATCCTTGGACCGTTAGTTACCGACATTGCAGCAGGGTATGACCATATCTCATCTGCTATCGGTGCAGCTATCGGTGGATGGCACGGTGCATCTATGCTCTGTTACGTTACACCTAAAGAGCACTTAGGTCTTCCAAATGCTGATGATGTCCGTGAAGGTATCATCGCTTATAAAATTGCGGCACATGCTGCAGATATCGCTCGTGGTCGTGAAGGTGCACGTGATGTTGATGATGCGATGAGTGATGCACGTTATACCTTTGACTGGGAAAAGCAGTTTGAGCTTGCACTTGACGGTGAACGTGCACGTGAATACCATGATGAGACACTACCTCAAGATATTTTCAAAGAGGCTGAGTTCTGTTCTATGTGTGGACCGAAATTCTGTTCATATAAGATCTCTCAAGATATTATGGACAATCCGGAAGCGATTCAGAAAATTGCTGACGAAGCAAAAGAGATGACTTTTACAGCGTAAGTAAAAGCGAGCTTAATACATTCACAAATTGATATAAGACAATATTTGTCTTATTATATTTCGCTAAAGTGCTAATAATAAAAAATCTATAGGAGAATTTATGACTGAAGAAAACGTAAAATCAGCCTTATCTACTGTTATCTACCCAGGTTTCAGTAAAGATATCGTGACATTCGGTTTTGTTA
>JAUWLG010000179.1 GCA_030613795.1 Helicobacteraceae bacterium | reverse complement strand
TGTACATAGATGAATACTACAACGATGAGTACAACCCTGAAGCCTACCAAAAAGAGATCCACACTATGCAGAACCGCGGCTTTACGGATGCTTATCTTATAAACCGACCATTTGAGAGACATGACACACAGAGCCTGGACTTTACCATGCAGATGGGAACGCATCAGGTCAGTGGCATGGTAACACCGGAGGGAACACACTTCCTTTGTAAGTATAAAACCCTGCCGGGGGACAAAGTCGAGATCATGGCTCCAAAAGGTACGGTGATCGAAGAGGTTGATAATGAGATAGGAAGTGTCACAAAAGAGGGTGAGACCTACTACGTTACTTTCAAAAAGCTTGTAGCTGAAAACGGCAAAGAGTGGGAGTCGGTGCACAGTGGTAATGTTAACCCTATAGAACTGCCGATCAAACTTCCGCAATATACTTTTTTACGTATCCATGCAGATGGAATTGACCAGGCACCACCTAAATAATTTTTAGAAGATATGCCCGAAGTTAATATATAGGCCACTGTCTTCAACACTTTGACCATAATCGATCATGATGATGGTCGCTTGATTCCAACCGATACGTAGACCAGCGCCATAGGTATATTTATATCCTGACAAGTCGGTATCGCTGACATTGTCAAAGACCTTACCCGCATCAACAAATGGAACTGCCATAAACTCAAATGACTGACCCATTGTATGCGCTTTGTAGAAATTAAATCGTGGTTCGAAGTTTATGACAGTTTTGACATCAGCCACAAAACGATCTTGCTGGTATCCTCTCAATGTTCTAAACCCGCCTAGACCAAACCTAAACTCATCAGCGAAACCGAGAGTGTTTTTATTATAAAAAGGTGTGTCACCGCTCTGTACGGAATAGACCCAGCGAAAGGCAAGTGTCAGAAAGTCGGCACTCTCGGGTGTGTAGAAGTTTCGTGTAGAGAAGTTATAACGTTGGTGGGTGTAGTCACTGCCTAGAGCTTTGCCGTAGAACCCCGCGGTCAAGTCAAAGACATTTCCATTTTTTGGGTTCGGTGCGAAGTCGCGTGAATCATAGACTATCGCCAGTTTTAAACCGTTGTCCCATCCTCCCTCAGAACCAATAAGTGCTCCGTTTAGACTATCGTCATACAACTTGTTCTCTTGGCTGTGTGTATCATTTAATGTTGTGTTTTCATAGGTCTGTATGTAAGCATGTGAGAAGTTAACACCTGCAGTCAAACGGACGAGTCCACCAAAAAAATCACGTGCAAGGTTGACCTCAAAGGTAGGTTTTTCGAGCAGGTAGCGGTTGTAGTAGCGATTGCCTTGTGCATCCAGGGCGTCTTGCTGCTCTTGTGCCGTTTGATAACTATTGCCAAATGGGTCGCTCAAGTCATCAAGAGAATCTGAAGTCGTCCCAAAATAGTTGGACTGCGTGTTTTTCTCATATAGAAGCTCAGAGGTTAGGCGAAAGAGGGAATCACCAATATAGGGTGCATCAAAATGTAAGATATGGTACTGCCATCCATTGGTTGACTTTAAAAATTGGCCATAGATCTCATATCTGTATGGTGTGTATTCAAAACGCGGAGCATCTTTTTCACCATTATCATGCCAATAGACACGTGCCCCATAACCGAAACCCTTGTCTGCATCGTAATTGACAATAGGAAGACCTGTAAAGTAACTGCCTGTCTGTTTATCTTCGATCTGTGCTGCGGTTAGTTTAGGTTTAGCGTTGAGTTCTTCTGAGATGTCTTCAGCGAGAAGTAGAAAAGGGAGTAAAAAAAGTAGCCAGATGTGTCGCATGAAGACCTCAAATAAATTTTAGTGCCTCAATTTTACAATGAACTGTTAAAAAGTTACCCAAAGATTAAAGAGAGCACCATGTAACGCTGTGTATGTGTCTATTCAGTGGTCTCTTAAAGTAGATAGATTTGTAATTGTAATAATACCTGACGTGCTTTTTTTTATTTCGAAGTTTTGGCGTTAGAATGGTGAATCACTAATAACGATTTTGCTATAATTCCGACAACATTTTAGGCATTAGCCATTTAAGGAAGATCAATGAAATTCGTTTCAATCATCATCGGAAGTAAAAGCGACTACGAAGTCATGAAGTCATGTGCAGACACACTAGAGGCGTTTGGTGTTTACCACGAACTTATTATCTCTTCTGCTCACCGTTCACCGGAGCGTACAAAAGATTACATCATCAACGCTGAGAAAAAAGGGGCGCAAGTCTTTATCGCAGCAGCAGGTATGGCAGCACACCTGGCGGGTGTTTTAGCTTCTAAAACAGTTAAGCCTATCATCGGTGTTCCAATGAGTGGTTCTGCTCTAAGCGGTATCGATGCACTTCTTTCGACAGTACAGATGCCAGCAGGTATGCCAGTGGCAACAGTTGCTATCGGTAAAGCAGGTGCTATAAACTCGGCTTACCTTGCAATGCAGATCCTTGCACTTAATGATGAAGATCTTTCTGTAAAACTAAAAGAAGATCGTATCGCTAAAGCGAAAAAAGTTGAGATGGACTCTTTAGAGATCGAAACCATTCTTGACTAACACCAATATGGGCAAAGCCCATATTAGCTCTCGCTAGCCGCGATGGCACTAAAGCACAAAAATGCTTTCGGCATTTTCGTCAATCTATAGCTTCTACTATCTAAATGACCCCAAAAAGTGAATGAATCATGAAAATAGACAATGCCTGTGTTGAATGTATTATTAATCAAAGTCGCCGTGTTACCGAAGCGATTCGAGCAGATAGTGCACTGAGCAAACGTATGGTCGAGCGTGTTGAAGCTCTGGGTGAAAAATTTGACTTTACGCAGTCCCCTCCTGAAGTTGCGTCTGATGTTTATGAGCAGATGGCGGAGATCGCAGGTATGGATGACCTGTACGGTGAGTTAAAAGCGCACACTACTGAAAAAGCCAAAACGTTTATTCCTCAACTGCATCAAGAACTTGACAACTCCTCCAACAAACTTTTAACGGCAATCAAAATTGCTGTTGCAGGCAATGTGATCGATCTTGCTGCTGAGGTGACCTTTGACCTTCATGAAGAGATGGAGAAGATCTTTGAGACCAACTTTGCTTACGATGATGTTGATAAGCTGGAAAGTGCACTGGAAACTGCTTCGACTCTGCTCTATATCGGAGACAATGTAGGTGAACATATCTTCGATTACCTCTGTATTGAGACCTTGCAGCAACTCTACCCTAAACTCGAGATCTCTTATATGGTACGCGGTAACCCCATCATTAATGATGTGACGATGGTTGAGGCAAAAGAGGCGGGATTTGACAAGCTTTGCAATTTAGTCGACAGTGGGGTGAATACCCCGGGCTTTGCCTATGAACGGGCCAACGAGGCGAGCCAAAAGCTCTTTAACGAGGCTGATCTTATTATCACTAAAGGGATGGGGAATTATGAGTGTCTTTCTCCCGCACCACGGACGAACCTCTGTTATCTTTTAAAAGTAAAATGCAATGTCGTAGCGACTTCTCTTGGTCAACAAGTCGGTGACATCGTCTGTAAGATGAGCTGATGTATTCACGTTCTCTTGTCTTCGCCCAATTCTCTCTTATTGGCTTGATGGTCGTCTACTCTCAGGGTGTCTTCTCTTCATGGATCGGAATTACGATGCTGCTCTCAGGTGTTCTTTTTGGACTTTGGGCCATAAAGCATAACCGCCGGGACAACTTCAATATCCGCCCTGACTTAAAAGAGAGTTGTGAACTCATCACCACCGGACCATACCGTTTCGTACGGCATCCAATGTATACATCAGTGATGTTGATGACCCTTGGCTTGGCTGTTGCTACACCTATCTATCTGGAGTGGAGCAGTTTCTTACTTTTGATCTTTGTTCTGGCACTAAAAGCAGTAAGAGAAGAGCGGCTTTGGTGCGAAGGAAGTGAAGCGTATAAAGCCTATATGAAAAAGACAAAAAGGTTTATCCCTTTTATCTATTAATGTGCGGGATGGCGACTTTTCATTTTTGAGAGATGTTCATCACGTCTTTTTTTATGCACGGCAGAGAGCTCCTCTTTTGAAGGCTTTGCCCACGTTATGGCTGAAGCGGAACGTGCATTGGAAGCA
>JAUWLG010000018.1 GCA_030613795.1 Helicobacteraceae bacterium | reverse complement strand
AATGATAATATTATATTACATATAGGCACTGCAAAGATTGATAAAAATCAATAAATAAAGGGCACCTTCTAGTATAGCGCAAAAAAAAAGGGGAAGGACCGAAGCCCTTCCCCTTTGAAGACTAAGAGTTTTAACTCTTAGAACAAGTTAGCATTATCTTCAATCCATTTAAGGTATTCGATAATATCTTTTGTCTCTTTTTCACTCATATGCTGGTTAGGCATCTTAAGATTAAAGTAATCGATCATACCTTTTACATATGGATCTTTATACATAGTCTCTGGTTTCATAATGAAGTCTCTGACCCATTTTTCAGCATTTTCATGACGTTGTAGAACACCTGTCAAGTCTGGTCCAGAAGATACTTTACCAATAACGTGACAACCACTACATCCGCCTTCGCCAAATGCTCTTTCACCACGCTCTTGAGCTGGTGTTTTCTTAGTAGCAATCTTTGATACCAAAGTATCTTTTGCTCTAATTCCAACATCTGCCGTCTTAACCATTAGCTGCCAGATCATGTTTTCAAACAAGATAGCTTTTTCAAGATCACCATCTTTAACAGCTTTATCAGCAAGTTTTTTCTGTGCAGGGATCTGTCCATATTGGTCAAACGCATCTGTTACAAGATCAGCAACAACTTTGTGCTCACCGAATTTGTTATCTTTCAAGAACTTCACAACACTCTGAATAACAGCGTCTGTAGCAGCATTGACTGCAACTGTTTTGTCATACTCAGCTTGTAGCTCAGCTTTAGTCATTGTTTTCATTTTCAGTTTTTGAGCACTAACATATTTTTTGTTAGGATCTTTAACCATCAAGTAACCCATCATCTCCAAGTGAAGTGCCGAACAGAACTCTGTACAGTAGTAAGGGAAAACACCCTCAATATCAGCTTCAAATTTAATAGTTGCAGTCTCACCTGGCTCTAAAGAAGCATGAACATTATAGTGGTCAACTGTAAAACCATGAGTCTCATCTTGAGCACGTTCAAGGTTAGTAAGGTGCATAGTAACGATGTCACCTTTGTTAACAGTAATACGCTCTGGATTGATGTGTGATCTAACCATAGTCGCATATACAGTTACATTTTTACCATCTCTTACGATCTTCTCTTGTCCAGCTAAAGTTTTACCAATGTGCTGTTTACCTGTTGTAACGTTTGTACCCATTGGATATCTAACATGCGGGTGCAACTTTTCAGCTCTAATCGCTACTGCCTGGTGAGGTTCACCTAGAGGTAGAGGCATATCAACAAGCAGGTCCATTGTTTTACCCTTGATATCAATCAACTGGTGATTTTGCGGGTGAAGTGGACCAACATTGTCAAATCTGTCGATTGCAAGTTTGTTAAGAGAGATAATGTACTTACCTTGAGGGTCAGCAGATTTTCCTTCCATACCACAAAGGTGTCCAACGTTATAGTGAACATTCTCTTTGTCTAAGACTTTAAGCGTCTTGTAGTTCCACTTAACGATCTGTGAATCAACATACAGTGACGTATAGATCTCACCATCTACATTTGAGTACTGGTTATGCAGTGGCCCAAGACCTAGTTCAACCTGACCGTGCAGAGATGATTTAAGATCTAAGATAGGGATACCGTACGGATCTTTACCGATATACTTTTTAGCTGCGATCAATTTTTTGATCTTGCTCCACTTATAAACAGACGCGTGAGTATCAAGCTTACCACAAACCGTGATGTACTCACCATCAGGAGAGACATCAACACCGTGTGGTGATTTTGGCTCTGGGATCATGAAGAGTGCATTGTTTGCAACAGCTACGCTCATAGGAATAATTCTATGGCCATTAACTATTTTTACATTTTTCTTATTTTTTGCAAGTTTTGCAAGTTTACGCCAGTTGTATACATGTAAGAAGTCAGTATCGTTACGTGACATACCAGCTTCATTTGGCGGCATACCAACTTCGATTCCACCTGTGTACATCTCAGTGTTAAATGAGTTGGTGAATCCCCAACCATCACTTACACCTTTACCGGCATCACTTAAATCTTGCATATATGGAGGCATCTCAATTGTGAAAGAAGCTTTCTCATCAATACGACCAATTTTAGGATCGAATTTCCACATAGTAACACCACCACGGTATGTCTCTTTGTACTCTTCAATTGGGTGATAGTTATTATCGAATGGTGCAGCGTACTGTGCAGCTTCAATAATATAGTCACTGTTTTGAGTAAAGAAAGCACCACCGTGAGCTGATTTAAAAACAGGGTTAACAACAATTTGTCTAGTTTCAAAATCCGCTAAATCAATAATAGCAATTCTTGGATTAGCTTTATCATTGATAGCTAACCATTTACCATCATATACACCATTTTTTTCTGAAAGAGCCGGGTGGTGCGTATCTCCCCAGTTGATCTCACGACCACGGATATTACCTTGTCTAAGAATTTTCTTAGAACCTTCGTCAAAGCCATAACCTTGCCAAGGCTCAGGTGTAAATACAGCAATATACTTTAAAATTCTCATACCTGGAACACCATATACGATAACCTGTCCAGACTGTCCACCAGAACTAAATACTATAAACTCATTTCTAGAACCCGTAGGTATATAAGTTTTTGCAGCACGAATTACATCGTTCTCACTTAAGCCTCTTGACTTCATTACTTTTTGCAGTTCACCACTTGCACCAGACAGAGCTGTTGCAGCTAGAGAAGTACCTAAAATAAGAGTCGAAAGCTTAGATAAATGCTTTTTCATCATTCTCTCCTTGTTGTTAATCGGGTATTTGAAGGGCCCGAAACAGACCTTACAATACTCAATTACTACAAAATAATAGAATATGTACAAGCAGAATAATTTGACTCGGGTCAAATTAGGGGATTAGTCATTTTTTGTGATATTTTTGTGATAAACAAGTTCGTCAAGATCAGTTTTCAAGGCTTTTAGCTTTTGGGCGGAACTGCTCAACTCTTCGAGAGACTGTATAAGTGCATCCTCTTTTTTAGTCAACTCTTTATCGATTTCATCGCCCTCTTCCATAACACTCATCAGTTCCAGCAGGTCTTCAATATTTGATTCTACAACTTCTAAAGATTGGTATGTATGTTCTATGGAGCTGCTTGAGTATTGAACAGCATCATTGATCTTGCTCACAAGGAAATTAAAATTATCAGTAGCTTCTGATATATCAGCACTGCTACTGCTGACTTCTATGGGTTGCAGCTCTTTAATACTGGCGTTTGTAATAATGTTTTTGGATGTTTGTAAAAACTTTTGAATAAAGGCCATTATAGTCTGCAGTTGTGTGAAGAGATATACAAGCAGCAGTACTAAAACAACAAACAGCGTGTACTGTATGTTTTTATAGGTCTCCAACGTCTCCTCAAAATAAGCTTGATGCAATTCGATATGGTTGTTAAACTCAACAACCAACTTTAGATTTGTGTTATACACATCTTTGACGATATCTTCTAAAAGAATATTTGAATAAGCGGCGGTGGTCTTGCTTTTATCTCTAAAATCTTGCACAGAGAGATAAAACTCATTCCATAAGACAACGATCTCTCTGCTTTTATCTTTTATTTGAGTTGAGTCCACCTCATCCAATATCTCATCTTTGTCATTCATCCTATCTAGAAATTTTTTAATCGAATCATCCAGCTGTGCTGTGGATGCGTCTCTGTTTTTATGAATATAAAAAATATTTTTTGCTATCTCTTGCGTAAATGCTTTTTGTTCGTTTATTACATCCAACAGATCACTATTGAGTCTGTTTTGCTGACTTATGTGACTAAACAGAGCAGCTAAGATTATGGACACTATAAAGATCAACACACCAACTATTTTAATCTTTGTCATTTCACAACTCCTTATAGATTGCTTCCAGGGCTACTGTATCTAAGACAGTAACCTGACCGTGAACAATATCGATGATCTTATTACGTTTAAGCCGGTTCAAGACTCGAGAAAGTGTAGCAGGTTGAATATGCAGTATCAGTGAAATATCGTGGCGTTTGAGCTTATTGAACATCTCTAAGTCTGTATATAGCATCATAGAGACTTTGGCTACCGAGTCAAAGATGAACTCTCTATTGATCAGCGTCTGCAGCTTGTCTGACCTTGCTATGATCTCGTTGACAAAGGCCATACACAAAAGATGTTTGTCTAAAAAACTCTTTTTAAAGCGCTGGTAATCTATGCATAACACTTGAGAATCCTCAATAAGTTCTATATTGGAAAAGGAGAACAAGGTATCACTCTCTATATTTGAGATCTCAGAAAGAAGGCTGTTTTTATGGATGTAGTATAAAAAGATCTCATTGTCATGTTTATCGATCTTATACGCTTTAGCCAGACCCTCTGTCAGAAAAAGGAGCTTGTTGCTCTCTTTTTTTTCATAATGTAAAATATACTCTTCACTGTAGTTATGCATTGTAGACATAGAGGCCAACAGCTCTACCTGTTCATCACTCAAAGTACTAAAAAATTCTAGAGATCTTATAATATTTTTAATAGCCAAGCATAAACCTAATGAGTAGTTATTACTCCACTAGCTAAATACCCAAAAATCAATGAGAATGATTTTGTTCATAATCAAGCCAGAGGTTCTTTAGCGTAGCCATAGCTACGGTGAAGGTTATCTAACGCAGAGTATGGGCAAAAGCATCTCACCCTTCGGGAAGAGCGATAAGAAGCAATCTTCAAACAAATAGATATTTCAACTTAGCTACGGCTAGGCTTCATATCTCTTTGTTCAAATCTTACCTCTTCTCGTTCTTTTGATCTTTGGGTATTTAGCTAGTGGAGTAATATTTACCTCTATAATAGTAATATTTATATAAAAAAGTGTTGATTGATATCAAAAGAGCTTATATATCTATAATTACTTGGCATGGTAATAAGTTATGGGCACCTCTTAAAATCCTATTAATTAATGGTCTATTCGATTTTTTGTCACGAGATTAGAAACATCTCCTATATGAGAAAACACCAAAACTAAATCCAAAAAACTTCTACTATTAGATGCTCCTTACCGAAGCTTTAGTCTGTTATGCTCTTTCTAAAAGCAACTGTAAGAGATAAGGTTATAAATGCAGCTCGATCTAACTCAAGGTGATATTAAAAGTCACATGAAGACATTGGCTATTCCAGCAACCATTGGTTTTCTATTTCATACGCTTTATAACGTAACCGATACTTTTTTTGCCGGGCAGATCTCAACGCAAGCACTCGCAGCACTCTCACTCTCTTTTCCTGTCTTTTTTATGGTGATAGCCGTTGCTGCCGGGATGAGTGAGGCCTTGACGGCACTCGTTGGTAATGCACTGGGTGAGAACGAGAAAGCAAGAGCTGCACACTATGCGCAAAATGGGCTTCTCTTTGGGTTCTTGCTCTCCATCGTCTTAACCATCGTCGGTGTTCTGTCAGTGCCCTTTCTTATGCAGCAGTTAGGCGCCGAAGGAAGCTACCTGGATCAAGCCGTTGGGTATACTGCCACGATTGTTTTCGGTACCGTCTTTTTTGTCTTGACATTTTTTATCAATGCTCTGCTCAATTCGGTGGGCGATATGGTGTCGTTTAGAAATATTTTAATCGTCTCATTCTTTTTAAATATCGGTCTGGATTACTATTTTGTGACAGCGGGATATGGGGTTATCGGGATTGCTTATGCTACACTCATCACAGAAGCCTTAAGTATGCTCTATCTGTTTTACCGTCTTCGTCGTACTTCCTTGTTACAAGGTATAGATAATTTCAAGCTCGATCTTCCACTGTTTTGGAACATCACAACTCATGGTGTTCCACCCAGCGCCAACATGGTTTTCATGGCTATCGGAGTCTTTATTATCACCTACTATGCATCACCTTATGGCGAGAGTGTTGTTGCTGCCTTAGGTATCGGTATGCGTATTGAGCAGATCGCACTTATGCCGGCTATAGGTATAAATATGGCAGTGCTCTCTATCGTTTCGCAAAACAGCGGTGCTAAACTTTATGAACGTGCTGAAGAGGCTGTTAAGGTGGGACTTATCGGTGGAGCTTATATCGCCATTTTTGGCGCTATTGCACTTGTTTTCGGCGGTTCATTCCTCATAGGGGTCTTTTCATCCGATGTTCAGGTAATAGCTGAAGGTGTGCGCTTCCTTTATGTTGAAGCGGCACTTATCTTCCCTTTTGTCGTGATCTTTATCTATGTAGCCGTACTGCAAGGCATTAGAAGACCGAAGTTTATTTTCTATCTTGCCCTAGCCCGCCAGATCATCCTGCCGATTCTTCTGCTTGAAGTAGTCTCAAACTACATTCAGACGCCACTTTCTGTCTGGATCGTGATCGGCCTGATAGTTGTACTCTCTTCTGTTGTTGTGTGGTGGTATGGAAGAAAAGAACTGGCCTTGATCAAAAAGCTAAGCAGATAGTGCCGCCTTCAAGAGTGTACAATCATAATTTAAATTCAAACACTAGTTGAAATTTTCTCTTTTAATATTAATAATTATGATACACTTATTGATATCCTCTATATCTAGATGGTCTTTCTTAAAGCCATAGAAAGTGAATGTTAATATATTTTTTATTCTGATGTAACACTTGAAAAAGGAGTACAAAGATGAATAAGCTCAATGACCAGAAAAGAAGAGTGTTCTTGCAAAAGACAATGCAAGGCGTGGGGTATGGCGCATTTGGCGTTATTGCCTGGAGCAGCTACCTCTCTCAATCACAAGCAAAAAACCTCATCTTACGACCTCCTGGTGCGCTCTCTGAAAAAGACTTTGTCTCAACCTGTATTCGTTGCGGGATGTGTGTTGAATCCTGCCCTTTCGATGTTTTAGAACTCTCTACTATCTCTGATCAGGTCTCCATTGGAACCCCTTACTTTACCGCAAGAGAAGAAGGCTGCCGCATGTGCCCTGACATTCCGTGCACATCTGCCTGTCCAACAGGAGCGCTTGACCTACCCTCTTTGACAGTTGATAATAAGCTCGATATCAATCGCGCCAGAATGGGGCTTTCCACCATTAACACACAGACATGTCTAGCCTACTTGGGACTGCAATGTACGATGTGCTTTCAAGCCTGTCCGTTAACAGGGGATGCAATATTTTTGGAGAAAGAGCGAAACGTGCGTACCGATATGCATGCTCTTCTAAAACCCGTCGTTAATCCAGACTACTGTACCGGTTGTGGGATGTGCGAACATGCTTGCCCCACAACCGTCGCTTCTATCAAAGTCTTGCCGCTTGCGATCACCAAGGGCGATATTGGTTCGCATTTCATCGTCGGATGGGAAGAAGGAGATGAAAGTCGACTTATAGACACCTCTAATGATGTCACCTTGGATCGGACGCCAAGAAATAAAAAAAGTGCCCTAGACAATGTCAATGATGTTGAAGGTATTTTAGATGACATTTTAGGAGGCAGATAATGAGTAAATTTTTATACAGACACCGCTTTTATATATCTCGTAGAATTGTTCAGATACTTATACTTACCGCTTACTTTGGAGCAAACGCTTACGGTTGGAAGATCGTGGCAGGTAATCTAAGCAGCTCTGTCCTCTTTGGATTCATTCCTCTCTCTGACCCCTTTGCAACACTGCAGATGTTTTTCGCCGGTGCCGTCATCGCTACAGACATTCTTGTGGGTGCCTTGGTCGTTTTTTTGGTTTATAGCGTTATCGGCGGTCGCTTTTTCTGCTCCTGGGTCTGTCCTGTCAACATTGTCACAGAGACAGCCGCCGCGCTTAGACGAAAACTCGACTTCGAAGAGAAAGAGCATGCCCTCACCTTTAGCCGCAACATTCGGTACTGGGTCATCGCCATAACTCTGGGCCTCTCTCTCATCTTTTCTTTGGCTGCATTTGAGATGATCAGTCCTATCGGCATAGCACACAGAGGGGTCATCTTTGGCTTTGGCTTTGGATGGCTTTTTCTTGTCGCGATCTTTCTTTTTGATCTCTTCTCCCAACAATACGGATGGTGTGGGCATATCTGTCCGCTTGGCGGGTTTAATGCCCTCATAGGCAAATACAGTCTGATCAAGGTCGTACACGACAAGGAGAAGTGTTTAGACTCGCTTGCCTGCTTTAAGGTCTGCCCCGAGGTCGAAGTCTTGAACATGGTAGGAAAGTACAGTGCACCTGTCACGGCTGCAGGCTGCATTAAGTGCGGACGCTGCCTCGAAGTCTGTGACAACGATGCCTTTCATATCTCAGTCGTCAGTCTCGCAGAACAACTAAAGGAGAGGTAATGAGAGTTCTAACACTGCTTTTACTCTTTTGTTTCATCTCGGTTTTTGCTAAAGAGATAACCCCATACAGATATGTCCAGGCCAGTGAGGCTGTCTCTGACTTTGAAAAAGTAGGTAACACCTTGATCATCGGCACTGAAGAAGGCCTCATCGACATCTATGACCTGGAAAAAGACAAGGTGATCGATCAGGTCAGGCTTCCCAAGTACAAAAACATCCTAGGCGACTACATGCGTTCTTTGATCCTTAGTGTTGATTACTCTGAGGGCAGACTTCTATTTGTCAGTCGAGTTCTTGATGGCTGGCGCGAGCTCTACATCTATGAAAACAAAACACTCACCAACCTCATAGATAAAACACAGAAGATGACACTCCAAGAGGTTAAGTTCGTTGATGCAGACAGAGCGGTCATAATGACTATGAGTAATGCGCTGATCCTTTTTGACATTAAAAAGAAGAAGATCCTCTATAAAAAGCAGCTCAGCTACGCAAGCTTCTCGGACATTGTGCTTGACGAAGAGCATAAGTACCTGTACACATCAGATGAGACCCCGATAATCAGTAAAATAGAGATCAACAGCGGCAAGATCGTAGATGAGTACCGAATAGCCAACAAAAGAGACATCTTTTCCATCGACTATAAAAATAAAATGCTTCTTAGCGGCGGTAAAGACAAACGTGTCATTCTCTATGAAACACCACAGAAGTACAAGATGACCAAAGGAGAGTTTTTTATCTACGGTGTCGCACTAAACCCTGATGCATCCAAAGCGGCCTTTGTCAAAAACGAAGAGAGTGCTATCTCCGTCATCGATACAGAGACCCTAAAAGAGACCTATCTTTTACTAGGGCACAAGCAGACCATCATCAAGATCGACTTTCACAAAGAAAATGAGCTGATCACTGCTGATGAAGATGACCGCTTGATGTTTTGGAGATTAGAATGACAATCTCCTGAAATTAGACTATACTATTATATATAAGAACGAATCGAGGAACAGATGATTATAGAGTTGTTTGACTCCCTGCCGATATATGGTGTCTATATTGTCATAACACTATCCATACTGCTCTCTTTTGAAGTTGGCTATCAAATTAGCAAATATTCTGGTACTCGTTATGATAAAGAGGCGGTTAATGCCATAAGCCCCATGGTAGGCGGCTTATTGGGCATGCTGGCTTTTGTCCTCGCTTTTACATTTGCCATGGCCGCCGCCCAGCATAATCTTAGAAAACAATTTGTTCTTGACGAAGCAAATGCAATCGGTACGACATATCTGCGCGCAGATTTAATTGATAGGCCACACAGAACAGAAGTTAAGAAACTTTTACAGAAGTATGTGGATATTCGCTTGCAGGCCGTAGCTGCAACTATGGACATAGATATGCAGAAAACAATAATAACCAGATCTGTTGAGCTGCATGGGCTGCTTTGGACCCAGGTTTCATACGTAGCAAAAAAAGAGCCCAACACAAATACCGGGTTGCTGATCCAATCAATCAACAAGGTAATTGATATGCACGAAAAACGAATAACTGCAGCCTTGCGCAATCGAATTCCCGGCAGTATCTGGTTAACACTGTTAGCAATTTCCTCCCTCACGATGATGACGATGGGGTCTCAGGCCGGGCTTTCCAAATCGCGCAGATTGGTTGCGGTTATCCCTTTGGTCATGGCCTTTTCAGCCCTCACAACAGTCGTCGTGGATCTTGACCGTCCTCAAAAAGGGCTGATAAAAGTGAGCCAACAGGCTATGATCAACCTTCAAAACAGTATGAAGCTAGAAACGAAATAGCTCTTTTTGCTGATCGCATGCTTCCTGCTCCTTTTGGAAACAGTGATTGACAACTCTATGATCTGTCAAAAGATCCTGCAGAGTTAAATGATCTTTCCAAAGAGCAACCGACACTGTGTAAAGAGATGATTGAGATTAGGGATCAGTACGCAAAAGACGTTGGTGTCATACTGCCTGCTAACAGAGCTATGCGTTTAGATTTCGATAAATAGCGACTTCGTTAAATTCAAACTATCTGTATGCATTCCCATGCAATAGAATGGGAACGCATTATAAACATGTGCGATTTCGTCCCTGCTCTTTAGCTTTATAAAGTGCCTTATCAGAGCGTGAGTATATTTCATTGAATGCTTTGTCGCTCTCTTTGTTTTGAGCGATACCGATACTAGTTGTGATATAAATATCCTGCCCTTGACAGTTAATAGTCATGCTTTCAACTTCTTTACGGATCTTTTCAGCCAAGGTAAAAGCACCTTCAGCATCTGTTTTAAACAGAAGAATAGCAAACTCTTCACCACCTACACGGGCCAAAATATCGCTTTTTCTTAAAATAGGCCCTATGACTTCGACAAAACGTATCAATAGCTGATCCCCAACCTGATGACCATAGGTGTCATTGACCTTTTTAAAATGGTCTAGATCAAGCAGTAAAAGTGTCAAATCACTATTATCTCTTTGGACTGTTTCAAAATAGCGTTCGGAAACCTTCTTAAAGATACGTCTGTTCATAATCCCTGTTAGATCATCTGTGGAGGCCAATATGCCTAAAGCAGCATTTTTTTCCTGCAGACTGTTTTCATAATCGGTGATCTTATTGGTATAGATACGTGATAATAAGCTTCCTATGATCAGACCCAATACAGATGACATGATCGCTGTTTGAGAAAGATGCAGTTCTAAAAACATGTTGACGGTCAGAATGACAGCAATGGAGGCTATTGTAAAGAGGATACCGCTTGACGTACCATTAAGCATATAGGCAACAAAAACAAGAAGATAAAACCATATCATCCTAAATTCATCTTGGGGTACAAAGATCAATGCCGATGTAAACGTGATTAATGAGAAAACGAGTAAAAGGTTGGCTGTGGTTTTATAATTGTTTTTTGACCTTCGAAGAAAGAGAACAAGCATCAGCGAAAGAAAACTGTAAACATAATCGACTTTAGAGTGAATAGGTCCAATATCATTGATGCCCAAGTCACTAAGTACCCCAAAAAGTACGGTAAAAAAAGCGACGATGACTAAAATAGAGTTGATCATCCTGAATTTAAATTTTAGAAGATCTTCATCCTCTCCAAATCTAAAACCGCTGTATAAAAAATTGTCTAGTCTCATTTCATTTACTTTAATAATTGCTTATGTATATCTATAAATTATAACATAATGGACTTATAGGTATAAAAAACGTATGATGAAGCTGACTGTCTGATGTTTTGGAGGTTAGAATAAAGTAGTTACAATCTTCAACCTACTCGTTATCACGCAGAGCATTGAAACAAAAATACACACCTACCAATTTTTACTGATTTAAACTTCTACCTTATTCAAACTTTTATAATCCCTTCTATATACTTATAATATATATAATTTCAGTTAATGATATTACATATTATATAAAAAGGAAAAAAGATGAATAGAAGAGAAGTATTAAAAGTAGCCGGTATTGCAGCAGTCACAGCAGCAGTAGGCGCGTCAGCGAAAATGGAAGAGCAGTACATGAACCGTCTTGAGATGAAACCAAAAGATCCGGCACATATGGACAAAGGTGAACTTAAACACT
>JAUWLG010000246.1 GCA_030613795.1 Helicobacteraceae bacterium | reverse complement strand
CCGGCATCGATAAAATCGATGATGCCGATATGCTGATGTGAAAAGAGGACATTGTCTAAAAAAAGATCCCCATGGATCAGCCCGTCGATCTCGGGTCTGTAATGCTGCAGATGACGAAGCTGCATGTAGTGTTTGTACTGTTTTGATCTTAGGCTGTTCAAACGCGCTGTTACTCTGCTCTTTGTAAAGAGCTGCTGCTCATTACTGCTTGAGCGTGCACAATGGTGCATTTTAGCCAGAGTACGTGCTAATGTCTGCAGGTGAACATAAGAGACCGAGCTGACCGTTTGGCCTGGTAAACAGGTATAGAGATGCCAATCTTCAGCTGTGGAGAGATGTTGCGGAACATTGATCTGACAGTGTGCAAATTTTTGGAGAAGACGACGCTCCTCTTTGATCTGTTTGGCATCGGCCTCTTCGAATTTTTTGAGAATGTAGCTCGCTGTCGAATTTTCAACAATATAGGTGGTGTCGATGATGCCGTTCATGGTCGGTTTGATCTGCTCAAAATCATACGTTTTAAAGAGCTGGTTGGCCTGATCCAGGGAGAGTGCCGTTTTTACCCCCATCTTAGAGCGGGCACGCTTTCATGATCGTCTTCCAATCTTCATCATAATGCTTCTTCACATAACTGACATGGTGCGGCACCGTACATTTGGAACAGTCTTGATGGATCTTGTCGCCATAGAGACCTTGACGTCCGTCTTTTGATTCGATGGCACAGAAACTGTAGACAGTGTTGTCACCTCTCTTCTCAAAGCCCTCATCGCTAAAACGAAAGTTGGGACAGGCACAGAGGTAGCAGTTGAGGCTCTCCATATCGTGGCACTTTTTGCCTAGGCTGCCATCACTGTTCTTTTCTTTGTAGAGCGGGCAGAAGTCGGGTTCGTTTTTGACCATGCTGTCAAAGTCAAAGTAGGCGATGATCTCATCTCTGTTCAACCCTCTGGCAAGCAGTTTTTTCATCACAACTTGGTGTTTGGAAGCCTGTTCTTCGAACCATGATTGATAGCTCATGAGAGTTTCTCAAAAGAACGGTTTATCTGTTCGTGAACACTCCGTTGAGGAGAACATAGTGTTAACGTAGGTAAATGGACTTTGTTCATTTGGCGTGTTAAATATGACATCTATTTTCCTTTGATGATCAGGTAGATAAAAAATGGACCGCCGATAAAAGCGGTGACAATACCGATAGGGATCTCGCTTTGCAGCTGCGGCAGACGTGAGAGGGTGTCGCAGGCGCTCAAAAAGAGACCGCCGAAGATGGCTGTCGGTATGATGAGATGGTGGTTGGCTTTGGCGTAGAGTTTTCGTACGACATGGGGGATGATGAGACCGATAAAACCGATAGGTCCGGTGATAGAGATGAGTACCCCGATAGCTAAAGAGCTGACCAGAAGCAGGAAATAGGTGAGCTTTTTGGTGTCGACGCCTTTGAGTCTGGCATGCTCGTCATTGATGCCGAGCAGCGCGAGTTCAAACCGTTTGATGTAAAGGGTGCCAAGGAGCATCATGCTCATTACGGCGACGGTCAGAGCCTGCGTGTAGCCCATGGTCGAGAGCGAACCCATGGTGTAGTGCAAAATGGCGTGTGACTGGATGGCCGATGCGAGTGAAAAGAGCACCATCAGTGCTGCGGAGAAGAAAAACGAGAGGGCGATCCCCAGCAGCAGCAGCGAACTGGTCCCGCGGTGGATGATGTAGCGTGAAAGCCACAGCAGCAGTACGACGGAGAGCAGTGCACCGCCAAAACCAAACAGTGCGGTCAGGGCGACACCTGCGACCACGGTGTTGAGACCGAGCACTACGGCCAGCCCTGTTCCCAGTACGGCACCGCCGGAGACACCCAACGTAAAAGGGGTCATCAAGGCGTTTCGAAAGAGGGTCTGAAAGAGCCAGCCGCCCAGACTCAGCAGCGCGCCGCTGAAAAAAGCGAGCAGCAGACGGGGCACTCTGAGTTCAAAAAAGATCTGATGATCCAGAGACGCTTGTTGCCATATCTGGCTGAAGTCGATCTCCATAGCGCCCAAAAAGGGTGAGGTCAGGGTTAATGCGACCAGGACGATGAGCGTGAGTGCTTTAATCATAAGCGACTCCGATGTGACCGTCTGCTACGTTAAAAGAGACGCCGTAACACGCTTCGAGGTTGTCACGCTGAAAAAACAGTGCCGGATCTCTGTAGAGTTTAGCCTCATGGTTCTGTAAAAAGAGGATCTCAAAGGAGAGCTGTCTGGCAAGGTTAAGATCGTGGGTAATGACGATCTTCTGTGTTGTTCTTGGCAGGGTATGCAGGGAGTCATAAAAATCTTTTGCATGTTTGGGGTCGAGGTTGGCGGTGGGCTCGTCAAAGATGATGATCTCGCTCTGCTGTGCCAATGCCTGTGTGATAAGCAGAAGCTGCTGCTGCCCTGAACTCAGTTCGTTGATCTGTTGGGTCGGCTCCAAGGCACTTTCTTCGATAAGCCTTTTGACCAAGGTCTCATCCTCTTTGTGATAGCTGCTAAAGGGCTCTTTGTAGGGGTAGCGTCCCATCAGTACAAACTCATAGACACTTATCAGACCGTCAAAACTCTCCAGCTTCGGTGGAATGTAAGTGATGGCCTTGGCACGAGAAGCAGCACCCAATGCCTGCAGCGCTTCTGTGTTGATCGTGATCTCGCCTTCGGCGGGGATAAGCCCGCTGAGGGCTTTGGCCAAGGTACTTTTACCGACACCGTTTGCCCCCAGAATACAGAGGTTCTTCTCGGCAGTGAAGCTGATGTCATGCAGTACCGGTTTCTGATAACCGCAGGTGAGATGCGTGACGGTTATCATTGCAGCGCCTCACATATGGCGGGGATCGTTTTGCTCACCCTCTGGCTTGGAATAAGGATATGATCGTTTTGGATCACGGTGATACGGTTGTTCTTAGCCGCGTTAATAGGAAGTTCCTGCCACCGCTTTTTGACAGCTTCGGGGTCTACTTTGTCTAAGGGCCCTAACAGCAGCAAGACATGATCGGGATTGGTCGCGATAATGCCCTCTATATTTAACATAGGCTGCATGGAATACTCTTCGGTATAGGCATTTGTGGCACCGCAGAGATGCAGGATCTCTTCAAAAAAGAGGTCATGCCCCGCGATATAAACGCCGCGCGAAAGGGTACTTGCATTGGCAAAGACGATTAAGACCGACTGCTTGTTCTGGAGTTTAGGGGCG
>JAUWLG010000159.1 GCA_030613795.1 Helicobacteraceae bacterium | reverse complement strand
GCAGGTCTTATCTGGGCGTATACATTTATATTGTTAAACCATTTTGACAGCAGTGCATTTCACCTGCCGGATTATGAGGAGTTGTCAAAAGAGGTGGAACTTTTTACCTATTATAGTTACAGTACATTGACGACACTGGGGTATGGAGACATTGTACCGGAGAGTGCACAGGCAAGCATGCTTTCGGTGTTAGAGGCGGTGTTCGGACAACTCTACCTTGCCATTGTTATCGCCAAATTGGTCACTATCTCTTGGAAACAAGAGGAGAAAAGAGTTAAAGAGAGCTAGTCGATAATACTGTAGACGATCTCTTTTTTATTTTTGACCTCTTTGATCTCTTCGACTTTCAGGGCTTCGATCTCCAACTTCATAAAGGCATCAAGAGATTGGACTTGGTGTCTTGCCAACTCTCGTAAGACGATACCTCTATATGCTTTTGCCCAGTGGCTTACTGTTTTCCCGCCTTTTAAAAACTTCAATGTGGTGTAGTTTTGCTTGGTCTTATAAAACTTGTCATAATAGCCGGCACGTAGGTCGAGGATCTCATGCTCCATCAGCTGCAGGTCAAGCTGGTAGCTGAAGCGCTCTTTATAAAACTTGTCAGGAGCGATCTCTCCGATGTTGTTTCCTTGTTTGACCTTGTAGTTGGCAATTTTATCACCGCCAAGGATCGGTCCGTAGAGATTTGAGAAGATGATGACCTGTTGTTTGAGATAGGTCTGTGCAGCCGCATCCAAGTTGTTGTAATTCAGATACCCAAAGGCGACGCCGCTGTAACGCTCAATAGCACTCATCTGCGGTGCTGTGAACAGATCTTCGATGTAGGGGAGGATGTCACTCTCTTTTTTTATACCAAAAAGGGCTTTGATCGCCTCCATATCGCCGGAGTTTACAATGGTGTTGTAGGCAGTCAGTATCTCTGTTCGAGGTTTGTAGCCAAAAAGAATGTTGTTGTCATCTGTTGGTGCGTCTCCGCCGGCAAGTTTACCTTCAGATGGAGAAAATAGGGTGTATAACATAGAGACTCTTTTTTCGAAAATTATAGCTAAAGAGTGCCTCTAGAGAGATTTACTTTGTAAGCATGGTAGCAATAGGGTCAAAATCATCTATCTCTGCATCAATAGCACGCCGACATCGTCTGGTATAGAGCTTGTATAACGTACATGGCTAAAGTTAGTAGAGATCTACCTGTTAGATCAATATAGCACTCTTGAAATATTTGCTACAGATAATACAGTAGAGAGTTGAGGTTGTATTGTGAAATGAGGTGAGAGCGGAGTACTTATAACAGCAGACACCTATGACCTGCGTTCTGTGATCGATCTTGTAATAAAGAGTAATGCAATTACGGCACTGGTCATCGAGTGTTCCTTTCCTCCCAGTATGCGTGCCTTGGCAAAAGGGAGTAAACATCTGACACCGGAACTGCTTTTTAGAGCGTTAAAACCTCTGGAAAAGCGTGGTCTTCAGCTGTACATCGACTATATCAAACCCCTGTATAAAAAAATCATAAGTGATGAAATAGACCTGTATAAGGGTGCCTGGAAGGTCGAAATTTTGAAAGATGGCAAGAAAATTCACTTTTAGCCAAAAAACCCTTGACATTGAAAACAAAAGTGCCTATAATTGCAGCTCGATTTCAGATGCCGACATAGCTCAGTTGGCTAGAGCAGCTGATTTGTAATCAGCAGGCCCGGGGTTCAAATCCTCGTGTCGGCACCATTTGATTTCGAATATTAGAAACAGTGTTAGACCAGATCAATACAAACAAAACGTGGTGAGATAGTCAAGTGGCCAACGACGGCAGACTGTAAATCTGCTCCCTATGGGTTCAGAGGTTCGACTCCTCTTCTCACCACCATCAATGATGACGCGGGCGTAGCTCAGTTGGCTAGAGCGTCAGCCTTCCAAGCTGAGGGTCGAGGGTTCGAGTCCCTTCACCCGCTCCATTGAAAAACCGTATTATCCTTCTGGGAGCTGAAGTACAATAACTTTTTACTTCTACTTATTTTCATCTAATAACTAATCTTTCAACCTATAACTATGTACAGAAGAACTATGCACTTATTGCTTTAGTTTATAATTTTAATGTTTGTGTCCATTACAGCAATCTTGTAATTTGCTCACATGGCTCAGAGGTAGAGCACTTCCTTGGTAAGGAAGAGGTCCCGGGTTCAATTCCCGGTGTGAGCTCCAGTTGAGACACTTGCAAACAGTAAAAAAATGATTTTTACGAAATTTTAAAATTATAAGCAATAAATGAATAGTTTTTAGGTACAATTCCATCTTAATTTACTAAAAAGTCGGAGGACACTATGGCAAAAGAAAAATTTCAACGTACTAAACCACACGTTAACATTGGTACTATTGGTCACGTAGATCATGGTAAAACAACACTAACAGCAGCAATTACAGCAGTACTTGCAACTAAAGGTGGTGCAGAGCTTATGGATTATGATCAAATCGATAACGCTCCAGAAGAGCGCGAGCGTGGTATCACGATCGCTACTTCACACGTAGAGTACGAGACAGAGAAACGTCACTATGCACACGTTGACTGTCCAGGTCACGCGGATTATGTTAAGAACATGATTACAGGTGCTGCTCAAATGGACGGTGCTATTCTTGTTGTTTCTGCAGCGGATGGCCCAATGCCACAAACACGTGAGCACATCCTTCTTTCTAAGCAAGTAGGTGTTCCATATATCGTTGTTTTCATGAACAAAGAAGATATGGTTGACGATGAAGAGCTTCTTGAACTAGTAGAGATGGAAATCCGTGAACTACTAGACCAATACGAGTTCCCAGGTGACGATACTCCAATCGTAACTGGATCTGCTCTTAAAGCACTTGAAGAAGCTAAAACTGGTACTCTTGGACCATGGTCAGAGAAAATCATTGAGCTTATGGATGCTGTTGATTCTTACATCCCTGAGCCAGAGCGTGAAACAGACAAAGACTTCCTAATGCCAGTTGAGGATGTATTCTCGATCTCTGGTCGTGGTACAGTTGTAACTGGTCGTGTTGAGCGTGGTCAGGTTTGTATCGGTGAATCAATCGAGATCGTTGGAATCAAAGATACTCAGTCTACTACTGTAACTGGTGTTGAGATGTTCCGTAAAGAGATGGATTGTGGTGTTGCAGGTGATAACTGTGGTGTTCTTCTTCGTGGTATCGATAAAGAAGCAGTTGAGCGTGGTCAAGTTCTTTGTAAGCCAGGTTCAATCACTCCTCACACAACATTTACTGCTGAGATCTATGTACTAAGTAAAGAAGAGGGTGGACGTCACACTCCATTCTTCTCTAACTACCGTCCACAGTTCTACGTACGTACAACTGACGTTACAGGTGCGATCACTCTACCAGAAGGTACTGAGATGGTTATGCCAGGTGACAACGTAAGCATCACTGCTGAACTGATCGCTCCGATCGCTATGGAAGAGGGAACTCGTTTCGCTATCCGTGAAGGTGGACGTACAGTAGGCGCAGGTGTTGTTGCTAAAATCCTTAAGTAATTAAGAATTTAAGACAAATAACATCGCGGAGCTAGAGCTTAGCCTCTGGCGAAAATCTAAACTATATAGGTAACACGCATGAGAGAAACAATTCACTTAGGTTGTGAGAAGTGTACACGTCGTAACTATCACACCTCTAAAAACAAAAAGACTCACACAGAGAAGTTTACAGTGACTAAATACTGTAAATGGTGTCGTGAGCACACACCTCACAAAGAGATGAAATTATAATAATTTCACCTCTTTGTGAAATTGGTAAATGGTAAATCGAAAATGGTAAATGGGTTCCGGCTCCTTCCCCTTTACGATTCACCATTGTCCATTGACTTTTTGCGAAAGCAAAAACCCAAAGGCGTATAGCTCCAATGGTAGAGCACCGGATTCCAAATCCGGGTGTTGGGAGTTCGAGTCTCTCTACGCCTGCCACTAAAACAAAAACAGCATTTACAATCAATACAGCTTTCGGGCTCTATTTATTGCAAATGTTATGAGGAAATAGATGATGAAAAGTGCGTTAAGAAATGCAAAACTGGAATTAGCAAAAGTTATCTTCCCGACAAAAGGGCAGGTCAAACAAGCATTTTTTGCTGTCTTTTTGGTAGTGACGGTTGTCTCTATATTCCTGGCACTGGTCGATCTTATGATGTCATCAGTTCTCTCTGCGATTTTAGGTTAAGGATTAGTTATGGCACACAAATGGTACTCAATTCAGACCTACGGCAGCGAGCGCAAAGTTCGTGAAGCGATCTTGCACCTGATCGAAGAGAACAAGCTTCAAGATCGTATCGCAGAAGTGATCGTTCCTACTGAAGATGTTGTTGAGATGAAGAACGGACAAAAGAAGATCTCTGAGCGTTCACTCTATTCAGGTTATGTTTTTATCAACATCGATCTTGACACTGAACTTCAGACAATGATCCA